>JAUNPP010000104.1 GCA_030536685.1 Lachnospiraceae bacterium | reverse complement strand
TCTTTACTGCGAAACTTCTTCTTTTGCATTCCAACGCAGAATATTTACATACTTTTTGGACTTTTCACCGGAACACTTCAGACAGAGATCAAATATGTACAGATAGACCTGATCTGTCAGTTTCTGAAGTTCTTCCAGAAACGGCTCCTTTGTCAGCTCCTGCATACTGAGTCCTGATACATTGATACTTCCATACTGACGAAAATCCGGATTCTGAAACAGCTGTCTGAAAAACTCGCTGTCCTTCTCCAGCTTTCCCGTCTTTGCTGCCGGATCAGATGCTTCCCCATCAGATGTTTTCCCACTCTCTTCAAAATCCCTCTCCATATCGCTCGCCAGATAGTAGTAGCCTGAAGAAGTTACATCATTGCAAAAATGTGATTTCATATAAAGCCGCTCCATCATCGGTGCCAGCTCGTTGTTATCCCTCATACTTTCAAATACTTCAATACAGCTCTCACTGATTCCCTCACCCTGAACCAGCAGATACTTTCCGGATTCTTCATCCATCTCATACCAGGCTGACATCCTCTCAAATATGGAATTCATACAGGTCAGCACAGCGCTGTTTTGTTTTTCCTTCTCCATGACATAAAAAACCTTTGTCATCGGGATTTCAAGCTCTCTATTATAAAATAAGTTGGTTGCCATCTCTAACATAACGACTGGATTTTCCAGAAGAAATGTTCTGATTTCTTCCTGTGCCGCAAAGCTGTCTGCATCAAAAGGAAAATCACCCGCAAGCCAGCCTCCGGGACGATCCTGCAGCCTGATATTCTGAAAATCAACCTCCTGAAATCTGTACATTGATCCCTCCTGAAATACTATATTGCAGCCCGCCTGACGCAGCTGCGCATTCTCCCAAATCCGAAAAATACATTCTCCGATCCGAGAATAGCATGCTTTTATCATCATACGCTTATCTGCACGAAAACGCTCATGATATCCCCTTCCGGGAATAACATGCTTTTATCATCATATCACATTTCATGGAGATATTTTATTAAAAAATAAATGTTTTCATAAAAACTTTATTAATTTTGCGGAAAAATGTAATTTTTATGACAGAAATACAGTTTTCTTTTTCAAAATACGAAGCCGATTGTCATTGCCTGCCGCCATTTGGAACCAGAGAAGCCGGTACAGAATATCCGAGTTTCTCCAAAATATCCTGTATTTCACTTTCCCCGTCAGGAGAATGTGCATAAATAACTGCATTTCCCTGATACATCACAATACTGTCTACTCCAGACTCCGTCAGCATAAACAGTTTCCCATTTCCCTGGAGTTTTGTTTCGTATTTTTCACATTTTTCTGTTTCCGTTTTCTTTGAAATATCCTCTAAAATGTAATTATAAACTCCGTCTGTTGTTTCACCATCCGTGTATTCATAAAATTCAAAAGCCGTATCTCCTTTGATACCAGACACAACATTTGTAATTTTACTCTCATCATAAGACCAATAGGTTGTAGCTATATTTGCCGTTTCAAAACCTCTTTCGGACAACACCGTATGTACTGCCGTAAAATCAACTTTTTTTATCACATTTTTATCGGTCTGTTTTATATTTTCCTCAGGAAACCGGTTTCCATCGCCATGTAAAAGTTTACCTCCTATCACGACTGTCAAAAAGAGAAGAATCACCACGATAAAACCGATACGATTTCCAGCCTTGTCATTTGCTTCTTCTGTTTTGGAAGCGCAGTCTGCTCTGGCACGATTAAAAAATAAGCTTCTGATAACTACATATTCACCTGCAGCAATCATCAATATTGGAATTACCATCGGTATGATAAATGACGTTCTATAGAAATTAAGTATTCCAGCAGGCTTCCATTCACCTGTTATAAAATATAACATTCCATATGAGAAAAAAACCAGCAGAAAACCTGTAACCGTTCCAATACCGTCAATAGGTATTTTCCCTTGATTTTGTTTTTTCTTTTGACTTTTCTTTTTATTTTTCTTTGTATTGGTATTTTCCTTTTCAGGTTTCAGCAGCCAGATAAAAAATAATGGATTTACAGTAAAAAACAGTCCGAAAAGGATTTTAAATGAATGACTGTTCGGACCTGATACGAAGGCCTCCTCCGGATAAGCCGGATTATATCGAATTGTTTTGACACTTCCGTAGTTCGGAATGATTCCTGTTCCCATATCTGTAGAAACAGTATATTCCTGACCATTGACCTGATACGTATAGAACAACCGGTACGTATCATTCGTATGCCTGCGTTTTACCGCATTATAGCCGCCTTTTGAATACACCTCATAATCAAAGAAAGTACCTTCCGTTGCTTCATAATTTTGAGAAATGATCGTTAATTCAACCACTCCTTTTATTCCTGAAAATAATATCAGAATGCCAATTATTAAAGCTGACCAGATTAATCCCTTCGTTATAATTTTAGCTCTCATTTTTCCGCTCCTACCACATTCTGATTTTTATGCTGACAGCATTGTAAACTACTACGGCAATTAAATACCGGGGATTCCCGTCTATGACCTTAAAATCGCCCTATGACTTTATAATAGCTTTATGACTTTATAATAGCATTTATCTTTCTCAAAGTCATTATCCCATAACACAAAATAGCGTAAACAATGTTTCCACTGTCTGCGCTATTTTTGCATTTTCAATATTTATCCTGGAATTCGATAAGACTCCCACTTCTTCAGCATAGCTGACGAGCCGCTCACAGCAAGAATGCCGATGGCATTCCTGAAATTGTCTGCCGGGAATTTCTTCTCAATTATTTCTGCACAATATTGATGATTCTTCCAGGAACATAGATTTCTTTTACGATCGTACCGGTCAGTCTGGAAGCTACTGCTTCCTTGCCTGCTGCAATCGCGTCTTCCTTGGAAATATCCTTGGGTACTGTGATCGTAGTACGTACCTTGCCGTTAATCTGAACCGCTACCTCTATGGTCTGTTCTACCGTTTTGGCTTCGTCATATTCCGGCCATGCGTACTGGTAAACTCTGCCTTCAAATCCCATGATCTCCCACAGCTCTTCTGTGATGTGAGGCGCTACGGGATTTAAAAGAGCTAACATTACCTTGTAATCATCTTTCGTAATGCTTCCTGCTTTGGTATATTCATTTAACAGAGCCATCATAGCAGCGATTGCTGTATTGTATTTCAGCGCTTCGTAATCCTGGCTGACTTTTTTGATGGTCTGGTGGATTTTAGTTTCCAGATTTTTGGAATATCCTGCTGCATCTGTTGTGATATCCTGCAGTTTCCAGATACGGTCAAGGAAACGGCGGCAGCCCTTTACACCATCGTTAGACCAGGAAGCGGCCATATCGAAGGCGCCGATGAACATCTCGTAGGTACGCAGGGTATCTGCGCCAAATTCATTTACAATATCATCAGGGTTGATGACGTTGCCTCTGGATTTACTCATCTTTTCGCCGTTTTCACCCAGGATCATACCATGAGAGGTTCTCTTCTGGTAAGGCTCTGCGCAGGGAACAACGCCTTCGTCGTACAGGAATTTATGCCAGAATCTGGAATACAGAAGGTGGAGTGTTGTATGCTCCATACCGCCGTTGTACCAGTCTACGGGCAGCCAGTATTTCATTGCTTCCTTGCTTGCCAGAGCCTCTGTATTGTGAGGATCGATATAGCGCAGGAAATACCAAGAAGAACCAGCCCACTGAGGCATCGTATCGGTTTCACGCTTTGCAGCGCCTCCGCAGCAGGGGCAGGTTACATTTACCCAGTCGGTAATTGCGGACAGAGGAGATTCTCCGTCATCTGTTGTCATGTAGTTATCTACATCAGGCAGTACCAGCGGCAGTTCGCTTTCCGGTACCGGAACATATCCGCACTTGTCGCAGTGAATGATCGGAATCGGTTCACCCCAGTATCTCTGACGTGAGAATACCCAGTCTCTTAACTTAAAGTTACGCTTTGCAGTTCCGATGCCCTTTTCTTCCAGCCATTCAATAATCTTTGCCTTTGCATCTGCCACTTCAAGACCTGTGAGGAAGCCTGAATTCACCAGTGTACCGGTTGCTACATCGGTAAATGCCGCTTCTTCTACATTGCCGCCGCCTACTACTTCAACAATCGGCATACCGAATTTCTTTGCAAATTCCCAGTCTCTCTCATCATGACCAGGTACAGCCATGATTGCGCCGGTACCGTAAGACATTAATACGTAATCGGAAACCCAGATGGGGATTTCTTTGCCGTTTACGGGATTTACTGCTTTCAGTCCGTTGATCTGAACACCTGTTTTGTCTTTTGCAAGCTCGGTACGTTCAAAATCAGACTTTTTCGCTGCCTGCGCACGGTATTCCAGAATTTCATCCATATTGGAGATTTCATCCTTAAACTGATCGATATAGGGATGTTCCGGAGATACTACCATATAGGTTACACCAAACAGTGTATCGGGGCGTGTAGTATAAATACGAAGAGTCTCTTCTTTTCCAGCCAGCTTGAAATCTACTTCCGCGCCATTGGAACGTCCGATCCAGTTTTTCTGAGAAAGCTTAACCGGCTCGATGTAGTCAACCATATCCAGATCGTCGATCAGCTTGTCAGCATATTCTGTAATCTTCAGCATCCACTGGCTCTTTACTTTGTGAACGACCTCACTGCCGCAGCGCTCGCAGACGCCATTTACAACCTCTTCATTTGCCAGACCGCATTTACAGGAGGTACACCAGTTGATCGGCATCTCTGCTTTGTAGGCAAGGCCTTTTTTAAACAGTTTCAAAAAGATCCACTGTGTCCATTTGTAATACTCAGGATCTGTTGTATTGATCTCACGATCCCAGTCAAAGGAATAACCTAAAGACTGCAGCTGACCCTTGAAACGTTTTACATTGTTTCTTGTTACAATAGCGGGATGGATCTTATTCTTGATCGCATAGTTCTCTGTAGGAAGACCAAATGCATCCCATCCCATCGGAAACAGTACGTTGTAGCCCTGCATTCTTCTTTTACGGGATACGATATCCAGCGCTGTGTAGGGACGGGGATGTCCTACGTGAAGTCCCTGTCCTGACGGGTAAGGAAATTCTACCAATGCATAAAATTTAGGTTTTGTAAAATCATTGGTGGCAGCAAAAGCTTTTTCCTCTTCCCAGATTTTGTGCCATTTTTCTTCGATTGTTTTCGGATTATAAGCCTGACTCATAATCTGCTCCTTTCTTTCTTGACAATGGAAAGGCTTTAACACCTTTCATATGAAATCATATAGAAACCCCGCTCATCTCGCATAGAGACGAACGGGGGATATTCGCGGTACCACTCTATTTCACAGCCTGGGGCTGTGCACTTTTGTGTCTTCTGTAACGGGAAGTCCCGGACAAACCTAATTACTGTCAAAATCCCTGTTCGGATCCCGATATGTTCAGTCTGCCTGCCTGGAAGCCAGTTCAATATCCTCCTGTACTGCCTCACACCAGCCGGCAGCTCTCTGAATACAAAAACAGATACCTACTATTCTTCGTCATCGCATTTACATAAATTAAAATGCAACAGGTTAAAATGCAGATTCATTCTATACTAAATACGTTTCACTTGTCAACCATTTTTTACAAAAATCACACGGTGAACGCAAGCTTTTCGCTGCAATCCGCACTTGTGCCGGGCACTTGCTACAGTCTTTCAGAGAAAAAGCTCTTATATCCTTCTCCGAGTATCTCCGTAGCGCTGGTTACGATCATAAATGCTTCAGGATCCTCCTGTTTTACGATTTCCTCTATGCGTGGAGCCTGCTGCTTGCGTCCAACGCACATCACGATCTCCGTATCCCGAAGACTGTAGCCGCCGCTTCCTTTTATATAAGTAACACCTGTATCCAGATCTTCCAGAAGCCGTTCCGCAATTTTATGCGGCTTTGTGCTGATAATAAATACCATTCTGGCTTCATCCGAGCCGTAAAGCACGTAATCCAGCACCTTTCCGATAATCATAACGGCCATCAGCGCATACAGAATAATATCCATATCCCGAAATACCAGTCCCGAAAAGCATACAATACAGAAGTCCGTCATCAGAAACAGAAAACCTGTTTTCAGATGCGGATGCTTCAGCCGCATGATCTTCACCAGAATATCGGTACCTCCTGTTGTTGCCCCTGCCTTAAAGACATAACCGATTCCTACAGAAACCAGAACACTTCCTGCTACCGCTGCCAGCAGAGGGTCTCTGGTCAAAGGATCAAACTGACTGAAAATATTGGTAAATGTGGATGTACACACAATGGAAAATGCCGTTTTTGCCATAAAACGGACCCCGAATTTCCATAAGCCAAGCAGCATAAGCGGCAGATTGATCAGAAAATACATCGTACCGGTTGGTATATGGATCAAACGGTTAAAAATAACGGAAATACCGGTCACACCGCCCGGAGCCAGATTATTCGGATCCAGAAAAAGACTGATTCCCGCCGCATATACAACCGCCGCTGCAACAATCGTTAATAATTGCTTTATTGTTTTTTTCACATCATTTCCTCCAAAACATCTCGTCTGCACATCATTGCATATTCCAGCTCAAGGAAACCTTCACGATCAAGCTGTTCAATGATCTCATCCAGCTCCTGCAGACTGCAGGTGCGGATTCCACATATAATATCCCACGAATTCCTGTTTTTTACAATCCATTTTAACAACTTTTTTTCAATCCGTTCCCATTTTCCATCTTCCACGATATGTTTCCTCCCATCCTGTCGGAGGCTTTCTCCCGGAAAAAAACTGAACTTTATCATATTCCGGAATCAATCAGCCTTTACCAGCGATTATAGCCATATTTTCGGCAATGTGCAATCAGAAACTTGTCTTTTATAATCGTGGAAGGAGGTAGCATATGATTACATTTGACCCGCTCTGGGAAACTCTGAAACGAAAAAATATTTCTCAATACACATTAATCAACAAATATGGAATATCCACAGGTACCTTAGATGCCCTGCGCAAGAATAAAAGCATCACGCTTCATACACTGGATATGCTGTGCAGCCTGCTCGACTGTGAGATTTCAGATATTATTGTTTATAAAAAAGGTGAAGTTACTGTTCAGAGATTTCCGGACAGTAGGGGTGTCCAGGGGACGCAAGATGTCTATGATACGAAGTCTGGCCGGGGCTAAGGGGTGCTTTCAGCACCAATACGCCCCTTGCAGACTTGCATCATAGACATCTTGCTGGTTTTTGCAGCTTTTACTGTCATGAAATGCTGAACAGCTGTGGGAAGATGGACGCGTGAGTTTGACAATTTATATTCACTTTAATCATGGTCTGGGAATAGAGCTAAATAAAACGGAGTGTGAACAGTAACAAGATGAAAACTCCTGATAAAACATTGCATAGAAAGGATTTGCAATGTTTTATTTTTGTTGTATAATAATAACAAATTCTATTTATTTTCTGAGCATTTTTAATCATTTTCCCTGATACAACCTTGCGCAGATCACAGAAACCATAGTGAATTGTGCAATGCTGTACTTGGTACCTTCTTCATGATATATGATATTTGTCATGATGTACGATTTAAGATGAGCAAAATGTATCAGAAGAAAGGCGGCATTTATGAACGATCTGGAGGCACGTATTATCAAATTTCCTTCACGAAAGCATGGCAATGTAGTTCCTATCAAGGCAATCCCGGGACATTTTGCCACCAACCATTCACACATCAATTACTATATTGATCTGACCACCATCAAAGCCCGTCAGAGTGAGGCAGCACAGTGCGCCCACGCACTTGCACAGCAGTATATGCATAATACCATCGTGGATACGATCGTATGTCTTGACGGCACGGACGTTATCGGCGCATTTCTCGCCCAGGAGCTGACCGCAGCCGGTTTTATGTCCCGCAACGCACATCAGACCATTTATGTGGTTCAGCCGGAGTACATAACCAGCAGTCAGCTGCTTTTCCGCGAAAATGTAGAGCCGATGCTTAAGAATAAAAACGTAATCCTGCTGATGGCTTCCGTCACCACCGGTGTCAGCGTCAGAAAAGGAGCGGAATGCATCGAATACTACGGCGGCATTCTGCAGGGCGTATCCTGCATCTTCAGCGCGGTAAAGGAAGTAGAGGGCATGGTGATCAACAACCTGTTTGCACCCGATGATATCCCCGGCTATGCATCCTATGAGCGCAAAAACTGTCCGTTCTGTCAAAAGGGAATCCCGGTAGAAGCGCTTGTAAACTCCTTCGGATATTCTAAGATCTGATTTTGGCAACATACAAAAAGAGATAACAGGGGAACCGTTTTCAGGTTTCCTGCTATCTCTTTTTCATTTTTTCGAAAACACATGCTTAATAAACACATACATGACAATGGAAAATGCGATCAGATAGCCAAATGCTCCCAGAGCCGGAATTCCCAGAATCTTCGGCTTCATATTTGTCGTACAGATAATACTGGAGCTGATCAGAAGCGCCATAACCCAAAGTCCCATGACCACATTGCGGATCAGCCTCCGAAGCAGCCGTTCCAGCTCCTTCGATACATGCAGATCCAGATTCATCCGGGTCTGGCCTTTCAGATAACCCTGAAGGATCTCTGCAAGCAAAGCCGGAATATCCATCGTTTTGTAAATAGAACGATAGAGACGTCTGCCCCCGTTTCTTAACTCCTTTTTCCAGTCCAGATTCTGATAAAAGTTTTCCTTCATGCGGGCAGCGGCGATTTCCACCATATTAATAGACGGGCTGATATCCGCAAGCACGCCCTCCATATGAGCCAGCCCTCTTGCCAGCATGGTCAGACCATGAGGCATCACAATGCGGTTTTCTTTCATGACCTCCATCAGATCCTGCATCACTGCCGCCAGATCGATATTGCCCATATCGACTGTACCGTATTTTGACATCAGATTTCTGATATCATCATACAGCATACTCTGATCCGGCTTTCCGCGGAATTCTCCAAGTGCAAGAATCGCATCCTGGATCATTCCGACATCGTTCAGCGCAATTCCCTGAACTGCTTTTCCAACCAGTCCACGATCACTTTCAGAAAGCCGCCCCATCATCCCCATGTCGATCCAGACGATTTTTCCGCCGCAGACCCGTACATTTCCCGGGTGAGGGTCTGCATGAAAAAATCCGTCCTCCATCACCTGGCGAATATAATTGTCGATCAGCTTACTGCCGATTTCATCCAGATCATACCCGTTTTCCAATAAATTTTTCTTATCATCTACCGCAAATCCATCAATATATTCCATTACCAGAATACGTGAGGTCGTATATTCACGGTATAAAACAGGTGTTCTTACAAAGGCTACCTCTCTGTTTTTCCTGGCAAATTCTTCCATATTGGAAGCTTCCATCAGAAAATTCATCTCTTCCTGGGTAACCATCCAAAGTTCATCCAGAACCAGATCAAGATCCACTAATTCCTTAATGCTTACCGGAGGAAGCAGCTTTACAGCCTTTTTCAGCAAACCGATATCCCGGGCCATCATCTCATAGATTCCCTGCCGCTGCACCTTCAGAACAACTGAATCACCGTTTTTCAGCACTGCGCGATGCACCTGTGCAATCGAAGCCGAACCGAGAGGCTTTTCCTCGATTGATTCAAATACCTCCTTCCACGAGTACCCGTAGGAGTCCTCAATCACCTCCTCCACCTGGGAAAATGGCATCGGAGCCACCTCCGAGCAAAGGCGCATCAGTTCATCGCAATAGCTCTGCGGAAGAATATCGGAATGCAGCGACATGATCTGTCCAATTTTAATATAAGTAGGTCCCAGCTCCTCCAGAATCTGACGAAGCTTTTGAGGTGTCAGACCCTTTCTGATCTCATAACGCCGCAAAACAGCTGTCATCTCCCGCAAACGGGAACCGGAAGAAATCTTTTTGCCCGCAGATTTTTCCTCAGATCCGCTTACAGACTTACTCATGAGATTCTGCCGCTGACGAAGTTTCTTTTATCTCTTTATCTTCCGACTCCGAGACAGCTTCTCCTGTCTCTTTATCTTCCGACTCCGAGACAGCTTCTTCTGTCTCTTTATCTTTCGACTCTGCGACAGCTTCTCTTACGCCTTCAGAAGCTGCCTCCGCTTCCATCCGTGCCAGCTTTGCTTTCAGGGCAGCCAGCTGCTCCGGTGTCATCTTATCCACAAACGCATCCATCTTCTCCTGTGAAAGCGGTTCTCCGGAAATATTCATTCTTTCTTTTACAGCCTGCTTGATGTTATGCTTCAGTTCCTGATTCATAACCTTTCCCTGCTCCACCGTCAGTTCGCCCTTCTGCACCAGCTCATCCAACACTTCTTTTGACTTTTCCGCTGTGATTGCAACTGTTCCGATTCCTGCTAATAATATTTTTTTCATTGTTTCACTTAATGTATCCATATAATTTCCTTTCTGCGCTTCATAAAAGCGCTCCTGCGAAGGCCAGAACCTTCGGTACAAATATCATACATCCCGCAGCAGCAGCCATCACAGCTGCGATCAAAACAGCTCCGGCCGCCATATCCTTCGCCGCCTTTGCAAGCGGCTTTCTCTCCTCCGTAACCAGGTCCACCACCGCCTCAATCGCCGTATTTACCAGCTCCAGGGAAAGAATCTGCCCAAATAAAATCACACAAACGCACCATTCCATCACTGACAGCTTCAGTATGATCCCCGCAAGAATCACCAAAAGTACCATCAGACAGTGCATCTTCATGTTCCATTCCTTTTTAATACAGGCTCCGATTCCCTGAAATGCATAGCCAAAACCCTTGTACAGAAATTTCTTTTTATTTTCATTATTCTCAGACATGTTCATCACCTTGCCTTTTTTATAGGTCTATTTTAACAAATTTAAGAGAAAATAGCCACATTAATACAGAAAAAAAACTTTTTATAACACTTCAATATCATCGAGGCCATTGTAAAATCACCGTAAAATCATTTCATAATTGTAAACTTTTCCAGAAAAGTTTCAGGACAAATATGAATATTTAACAGGATAATCTTTCATTTTATTGACTTTTTTTAAAATTCACTTTCATTTTATTAAGAAACTGCCATTTGTATTGTATTTTAAAAATATTCTGCTAAACTACAATTACTCCATATGGACAAGGATGAGAATGACGTACGACACAAAAAGACAACTAACAGATTTAAAGAAACATGAAAGGCAGGTATTCTTATGAAACGTTCTTTTAAAAAAATTAACTCTTTATTTTTCAGTCTTTTGCTGGTTCTGCTGATCGGAACAAACGCTTTAGCAGCACCGAATACAGCCGCTGCTGCGAAAATAGCTGAAAAAGCTGCTGTAGTAACAACCCAGGCCACAACTAAAACTGCTGCGAAAGCAGATAAAGCAGCTGCAAAAACAGATAAAACAGCTGCGAAACGCCTGGCAGCTCCTGCTGCAAAAGCAGAGCCCGTTAGTCAGACATGTGTAAAAGTCAGCTGGAAAGGTGTATCCGGAGCAGACGGCTACTGTATCTCCATGAAAACAGGAAAAAACTGGAAAACAGTCGGCACCTACAAATCCACAACCCGCTGGGTAAGACTCCACGGTCTGAAAGCAGGTACCGCTTACAATTTCAGAGTATGCGCTTACACCAAAACAACAAAAGGCAATGTAATGGGCAGCTACAGCAAAACAGTAAAAGTTACTACAACTGCTCCCGCTAAAAAAGACCCTAAAACAGATAAACCTGCAGTTACAAAACCCGCAGCTCCCGCTGCAAAAGCAGAAACAGTCAGCCATGAATGTATAAAAGTCAGCTGGAAAGGCGTCAAAAATGCAAACGGTTACCGTATTTATGTAAAAACTGCTAATGGCTGGAAATCCACAGGTACTTACAAACCCACAACCCGCTGGGTGAAACTTCATAACCTGAAGCCGAATACCACCTATACCTTTAAAGTACGCGCCTATACTAACGTGGACAATAACAAAGTATGGGGTTCTTACAGCAAAGCCGTAACAGCAGTTACTGCAAAAAACAAAAAATAATCCCCACTTACCAA
>JAUNPP010000103.1:5874-12268 GCA_030536685.1 Lachnospiraceae bacterium | reverse complement strand
GAGGATAGGGTTAAGACAGAAAATAAGGTTAAGACAGAGGACAAGAGCAAAAAAACTGTAAACCGCTTGTTGATTGCAGAGGATGATGCTCTTATGCAGGAGGCGGTTTCGGATTATTTTTCCAGCAAGGGCTGGGATGTGCGGACGGCGGATAACGGGGAGATGGCATTGGAAAAAATGGCGCGTGAATCGTTTCATCTGGTTTTGCTGGATGTAATGATGCCGGGGATGGATGGATTTGCGGCCTGCAGGAAGATTAGGGAGAGGAGTGATATTCCGATTATTTTTATTACTGCGCGCGTGATGGAGGAGGATGAGCTGAGGGGATACTCATTGGGGGCGGATGATTATGTTACAAAGCCGTTTTCACTTCCGGTGCTTTATGCGAAGGCACAGGTTATAATCCATCGCACGCAGAGCGGCATTTCGCAGGATGTTCTGCGCTGTGGCAGGATTGAGGTAGATAAGAGAAGCAAAAACGTATATGTAAATGGAGCGGTTTGCAGCCTTCCGCCGAAGGAGTATGAGCTGCTTTGGCTTTTTATCAGCAATCCGGGGCAGATTTTCAGCAGGGAGCAGCTGCTGATACGCTTCTGGGGATATGATTTTGACGGAAATGAGCGTGTGGTGGATAACCACATTAAAAAACTGAGGAAAGCGCTTGGAAGCTGCGGCTGCAGTATTCAGACCGTGCGAAAATACGGCTATCGGATGGAGGTGGAGCGATGAAAAATATCAGGTCTTTTCTGCAAAAACGAATGGCAGACAGAAAATATTTTGTACGGAATCAGGTTCTGGTCATCATACTGAGTTTTTTACTCCTGTATTTGTTTATTGTGATTCCTGCGACATTTTTGGTGGCGAAAAAAAAGGCGGAGGAATTTCGCAGTGTGCGTGACCGGATTGCGGAACAGATTACGATGGCTGTTCAGGTTTATGAGGAAACGGAGCAGTACACCGCGAAAAAAATGGAAATGGAAAGGCAGATCCGCTATCGGGAGATCCTGTCGCTGTATCTGAATCTGGCAGATGGAGATGATCAGAAGGTATCGGCAGCTATTTATGATGAAACAGGAGAATTTGTGGCAAAAAGCCAGACCCTGATCGGAGAATATCCTTCTTTGTTAAATGGAGCCGGAGGCTATCGGAGATGTTCTTATCCGGCTGCAGATTATCTGAATGAGGAAGAAATCGATACGCTTGCTACGTATATGGATTTTATTGCGGATGATATACGAAATAAAAAAGAACCGTTTTATCTTCAGATTTTTATAAAAACCAGAGGCGAACAGCTGGATGCCAGGCTTGCAGCGATTCAGGTTCGGACAACAGATGACAACAATATTATATGGGGATGGGAAAATAAAGATCTGCCGGGAGAAACAGAGGGCGAATGGACAGAGCTGGCTGGTGAAACTACCAATACAGCAGTCAATTTATTTCCTTATATCACCAATGACCAGAATATCTGGCGGGACTGGGAGCAAAATGAATTTCTGCACAATTTCCCTTCCCGGATTGAAACCATGGTTCGTCTGACTGAGTATAATGAAAAAATACAGGAGGAACAGCCTGGAGGGCAGGAAGAAACGGAAAACTCCTCTGTCCATCGCAGAGAGCAGTTTACGATTCCTCTGTCGGATGGCAATCCTTCCTATTACCTGCTGGTTGCGGATGAATCTCATCCATGGCTTGCAGCTATGCGGGAAATGACAGCCCTGTATCTGATAAGTCTGCTGTTTTTACTGCTTTGCGGAAGCCTTGTGATCTGGTTTTTTGTAAACACATGGAAAAAGCAGGCTGCTCTGGAGGAGGTTCGGCTTAATTTTACGAATGCAGCCGCCCACGAACTGAAAACACCTCTCGGAATCATACGTGCATTTGCAGAAAATCTGAAGGAAAATACAGTAGAAGAAAAACGGGATTATTATCTGGAACGCATTATCGGTCAAACTGAGGAAATGGATTCGCTGGCAGCAGAAATGATCGATCTTTCCAGGCTTGATTCCAATCGGCTGATTCTCAAAAACGAAGAAGTCTCATTTGCCGCCCTGATCGAAGCGCAGCTGGAAAAACTGCAATTTGTTATCCGGGAAAAGGAAATACAGGTTTATCAGGAAACGAAGGAAGATTTTACGATAAAAGGTGATGCCGGTTATCTTGAAAAAGCCGTGTGGAATATTTTATCAAATGCTGTTTCTTATAATGTTTTGAAGGGAACGATATGGATCACTGTCGCTTCGGATGGATGCACGGTTGTTAACACAGGATCTGTTCTTACACAGGAACAGCTGGAGCATGCATTTGACATGTTCTATCGTGGGGATGAAAGCAGAAATTCCGGCGGAAAACTGCAGCAGAAGCATGCTGGTCTTGGACTTTATCTTACCCGGAAAATATTACATAAGCACCATCTGCAGATTTGTATGGAGAATACGGAAAATGGCGTAAAGGTGGCGATAACGAAATAGAGATGCAGAGGTAAACGCAGGTTTTTGATGGCGGGGGGATTTTGTTTCCATTGTATAAAAGAAAGGGCTGTGAAGGCTCCATTACAGTAATATCCTGTTCGGGGACGCGCTCTCGCTCGGATCGAACGCAGCGGTACTAAACTCTCGAACTGTCTTTCAGACAGCCCGATCGTTAAGTACCGGCGTTCTCTATGGTCCCTTTCACAGGATATTACTGTAATTCCGCCGCCGTAGTTTTGCAGCAGATAGTTTGATTGATATTTTACATGTTCAATGGACATAGTGGAACTATGCCGCTATTTTAATCGCTATATCAGATTTTTCCTTCGACAAAAGATAGAAAATTATGCGTTTGCTGTGCGTTTGCTGTGAACAGATATGATGTTGACGTATCGGAGAAAGATGTATATACTTAAAGCAGAGGCGGAAAAGAATTGGAAAATTCAAAATTTACTTGAAAGAATATTGAAAAATATGAAAAGCTTTTGAGATATAAAAACAGGGGGTAGAAATGAAATTGAGCCCGACAGGGCATTGACACACTTCATTTACAGAGTTTATTTTATACTCAAGATGTTGGAGAAGTGGAAAGGAGCCCGTCAGGGCATTGACACAACCCTTCAGGATACTTAACATACTGCGGTTCAATTCCGCAGAAATGAACTTGAGCCCGTCAGGGCATTAACACACTCCCTTTAGATTTCCACCATAGAAATCATTATTTGTAGAAATGAAATTGAGTTCACCATGGCATTAACGTATTTTTTTAAGCTATTATTTGAGTTAAATTAAAATGGGATATGGCTTTGAAAACTGGCAGGATCAAATATATTGATGTTTAAAATTGTTTGCAAAAGCCTGGTGGAATTGTATTTAATCTTCTGCAAACGGACTTTACAACAGCAAAAGAAGTGAAAAGAAGTGAAAAAACATGGGAAAGATAAAAATCCCCGATACAAATCTTGTGAAGCGGCATTTTCAGCTGCAGGGAAGATTCTGTATCGGGGATTTTGCTTGCTGTATTAAAATATTGTGGAGAGTGAGAGGGTCATAATATACTTTATGACTCGATTCTTATATTAGATTGTCGGAAGTCCGTTGAATCCGGCCTGTAAATCTTCTTCCGTGGGAATATAATCTGTCATTTCTCCGTTATGGAATTTTTCGTAGGCAAACATATCGAAATATCCGGTGCCGGTCAGACCGAATACGATGGTCTTTTCTTCGCCGGTTTCTTTGCATTTCAGTGCTTCATCGATTGCAACACGGATTGCATGGCTGCTTTCCGGTGCGGGTAAAATACCTTCTACGCGGGCAAACTGTTCTGCTGCTTCGAAGACGCTTGTCTGTTCTACGGAAACTGCTCTCATCAGTTTGTCGTGGTATAACTGGGATAAGGTGGTGCTCATGCCGTGGTAGCGAAGGCCGCCTGCGTGGTTGGCGGAGGGAATAAATCCGCTGCCCAGTGTATACATTTTTGCCAGAGGACATACCATACCGGTATCGCAGAAATCATAGGCAAATTTACCGCGGGTAAAGCTGGGGCAGGAAGCTGGTTCTACGGCAACAAATTCATAATCCCGCTCTCCGCGCAGCTTTTCTCCCATGAAAGGAGCAATCAGACCGCCGAGGTTGGAACCTCCGCCTGCGCAGCCGATGATCATATCCGGTACAATACCGTATTTATCCAGAGCGGCTTTTGTTTCCAGACCGATAATAGACTGGTGCAGCATAACCTGATTCAGCACGCTTCCCAGCACATAGCGGTAACCTTCCTGACTGGAAGCGGCTTCAACGGCTTCGGAAATAGCGCAGCCAAGGCTTCCGGTGGTTCCGGGATGCTGTTCCAGAATCTTTCTGCCTACATTTGTTGTGGTGGAAGGGGAGGGTGTAACGCTTGCACCGTAGGTTCTCATAACCTCACGGCGGAAAGGCTTCTGTTCATAGGAAACTTTTACCATGTAAACCTGACAGTCCAGATCGAAATAGGAGCATGCCATGGAAAGGGCAGTACCCCACTGACCGGCTCCGGTTTCTGTGGTAACGCCTTTCAGCCCCTGCTTCTTTGCATAATAAGCCTGCGCAATGGCGGAATTGAGCTTGTGGCTTCCGCTGGTGTTATTTCCCTCGAATTTGTAGTAGATTTTAGCCGGTGTCTGCAGCTTTTCCTCCAGACAGTAGGCGCGTACTAACGGAGACGGACGGTACATCTTATAAAAATTGCGGATTTCCTCGGGAATCTCGATATAAGCGTCAGTGTCATTCAATTCCTGTTTTACCAGTTCGTCACAGAAAACAGGGCGCAGATCATCAAATGTCATCGGTTCGTGTGTTTCAGGATTCAGCAGAGGAGCCGGTTTGTTTTTCATATCTGCACGCATATTGTACCACTTGTCCGGCATCTCATTTTCTTCCAGATAAATTTTGTAGGGGATATTTTTGTCCTGCATCATGTGTTCTCCTTTCATGTTGAAAAATAATTTAAAAAACAGGTTTTGTATGCTTTGAAGCAATGAGGAATCTGTCAGAGAAAATAAGAGTATTCACTGTATAAAAAAGCACCCCTGTCCTGCAAGTAAATAAAACTGCAGGGACAGGAGTGCGAAAAATTCACTCTTGCGGTGCCACCCGGCCTGATATCACTGATACATTGTTTAACTGCTGTATCAGGGGTACCCACTCATAGCATACATTATAATATGCTGACTTTGATAACGGAGCTTCCCTCCGGCTTGCATTATCCGCTTGCCCTTAAAAGACCATTCCTCCCCGGCTGCTGTACTGCCTTTTCACCACCGGCAGCTCTCTGAAACCTCATATCCGAAAAGTACTTCCTCTTTTTCAACGGTTTATCGTGTTGAAGTATTTATATCATGGAACAGAGAGGTTGTCAAGAAAAAAAGAGTTTTCTTTTTTGGCTACTTTTTTGGTAGATAGATATACCAGCATGTCTGCCTGGCTCGTTGTTTTCGAGAATGTCCATCTCCCTGCAGCTGTTCAGCATTTTGTGACAGTAAAAAGTTTCAAAAACCAGCAAGTTGTCCGGAAATCTTTGAACAGCACTCAAAAATTCAAATAAATAATGAAAGAATCATATAAACGAATTGAAAAGAACATAAAAACATGGTAAACTGAACATACATGAGAGGCAGCGCTGCTGAAAATGGATAAAAATGAACAAAATGAAACTCAAAGTGAAGCTGAAGTCAAAGTCAAAATCAAGTGAAAGTTAAAATGAAAGGAGAACCGGAATGAAATTTTTTGTGGATACTGCGAAGGTTGAGGATATTAAAAAGGCGAATGATATGGGCGTGATTTGTGGTGTGACGACGAATCCGTCTTTGATTGCGAAGGAAGGAAGAGATTTTGAGGAGGTTATCAGGGAGATTGCTTCGATTGTGGATGGACCTGTTAGCGGTGAGGTAAAGGCTACAACGGTGGATGCGGAAGGCATGATTAAAGAGGGACGTGAAATTGCGGCAATCCATCCGAATATGGTAGTGAAGATCCCTATGACAGTGGAGGGCTTAAAAGCGGTGAAGGTTCTTTCGGCAGAGGGAATCAAGACGAATGTGACTTTGATCTTTACAGCGAATCAGGCTCTTCTGGCTGCCAGAGCGGGAGCGTCTTATGTATCTCCTTTTCTGGGACGCCTGGATGATATCAGCGTGAGAGGTACAGATCTGATTCATGAGATTGTTGAGATGTTTGAGATGGGCGGCATTGAGACTGAGATTATTGCGGCAAGCGTTAGAAACCCCATCCACGTGACAGAGTGCGCGCTGGCAGGTGCACATATTGCAACGGTGCCTTATGCGGTACTTGAGCAGATGACGAAACATCCGCTGACAGATGCGGGAATTGCAAAATTCCAGGCAGATTATAAAGCTGTATTTGGTGAATAACAGGGAATAACAGGGAAT
>JAUNPP010000103.1:0-5864 GCA_030536685.1 Lachnospiraceae bacterium | reverse complement strand
AACAGATACCATCAGGAGCGCAGCTTACAGAGAAAACATGAATACATAGAACGTATGAATGCATAGAAAGCATGAATACAGAGAAAGCATTCGGGCAGAGGAATGATTGATATTCCGGCTCGGGTGCTTTTTATTTTTTGAGAAAGTACGGATTGAACTGCTGTTATTTATGTTCGTTTTATGAGAAAACAAATGATAAAAGTTGATAAAAGTGCATAATGATGGAAAAACGGGTAAAAACGCACAATAAAATAATGAATAGACATAAAAATAATCATACATAATTCATAAAGAACATATAAAAGAACAAAACAATCATATAATAGGCGAAATAATCATATTTCAGGCTTGAAAAGAACATAAAAACATGATACACTGAACATACATTAAAGAGAGGCGCCGATAAAAAATGAACAAAGTTGTATGAGATGGAGGTTTTTAAATGAGCAAAGTGAATGAAATTACCCGTGAGAGCTGGATTATGAGTACTTTTCCTGAATGGGGAACCTGGCTGAATGAAGAGATTGAGAATACCGAGGTGAAACCCGGAACTGTTGCCATGTGGTGGCTGGGATGCACCGGCATGTGGTTTAAAACACCCGGCGGCTGCAACATCAGCATCGATCTCTGGTGCGGCAATGGGAAAAGAACACATGGCGACGGCAAGATGAAGGTTGGACACCAGATGGCCAATATGTGCGGTGCAAGAGCAATGCAGCCTAACTTAAGAGCAGTTCCTTTTGTAATCGATCCTTTTGCGATTAAACAGGTAGATGCAGTTTTGGCTACTCATTATCATCAGGATCATATGAGTGCGGAATATGCAGCACATGTTATCCAGAGCGGCATGACAACGGTTGATGAAAATGGAAAAGAAATTCCGGTACCGTTCATCGGACCGAAAAAATCCGTGGAATTATGGCAGAAATGGGGAGTACCGGCTGATCGCTGTATTACAGTAAAGCCCGGGGACAGCATTAAGATCAAGGATATTGAGATCATAGCTCTGGATTCTTTTGACAGAACCTGTCTGGTAACAACCGATTCTACAGGCCCTGACCGTGAAGAGCTGACCGGCATCTGTCCTACAGATATGGATGACAAAGCAGTAAACTACCTGGTAAAAACACCTGGCGGAAACATTTACCACAGCGGCGATTCTCATTATTCCATTTATTTCGCAAAGCATGGAAAGGATTATGATATTGATGTAGCGTTTGGCTCCTATGGTGAAAATCCTGTCGGCATGGCGGACAAGATGACATCCTGTGATATTTTAAGAATGGCAGAAGCGCTCAGATGTAAGGTGGTAATCCCGATCCATTATGATGTATGGACAAACTTTATGGCGGATGTCAATGAAATCCGGGTTCTGTATGATATGAAGAAGGATCGTCTGGATTACAAATTCCATCCATTCTTCTGGGAAGTTGGCGGCAAGTACGTATATCCTGTTGACAAGGACAAAAAAGCTTATCATCACAGAAGAGGCTTTGAAGACTGCTTTGAAGCGCCTCAGAATATTCCGTTCCGTTCCTGTCTGTAGGATGCAGAAAAAGCTCCGGCGGCGTACCGGGGTGCGGTTCGCCGGGGCACATCGAAATCAAGGAGAATGCCCATGTTAAGAGAATTTGTGGAGAAAAAACATTATAAATTTGCAGAAGCTGCCTCTGACTGGAGAGAAGCAATCCGCATGAGCTGTGAATCAATTGAAGCGGATGGAACTGTAGAAACAAATTATAAAGAAGAAATCGTCAGATGCGTGGAAACCTATGGTCCTTACATAGTATTGATTCCCAACGTGGCTATGCCTCATTCCTCAGAAGGTGCGGTTGGAGTTAATAAAACCGCGATTGCATTTATGCATCTGGAAAAGCCGGTTGCATTTGAGAAGGACGAGGAAGGTGAAATCAAAGAAGCACAGTTATTTTTTACCGTCGCTTCCTGTGACCCGCAGCAGCATATCGACAATATTCAGAAGCTGGCAGAGTTATTTAATAATGACGAAGTAATCGAAGCTCTGGCAGATGCCCATACCCCTGAAGATCTGATTGCAATTCAGGAAAAATTCCTGGATTAACCCCCAAGGTGAGGAGATAGATTATGGAAAACGTTTTAGATATTTTAATGAAAATATGGTCATATTTTGCGACTAATGTACTGCAGCAGCCCGCATTTATGATCGGTTTGATCGTAATGATCGGTTATGCTTTAATGAAAAAGCCCTGGTATGATATTCTTGCAGGCGTGATCAAAGCGATTGTAGGCTACCTGATCCTGGCGGTCGGTTCTTCAGGGCTGGTAAGCAATTTCCGTCCTGTACTGGTAGGTCTGAAGGACAAATTTAATATGGATGCTACGGTTATTGATCCGTATTTCGGACAGAATGCGGTAACTGCCGGTGTGGAAGAAGTATTTGGCAAGGGCTTCGGCGATGCGATGATGCTGCTTCTGATTGCCTTTATCGTTAACATTGTGCTGGTTCGATTCAGCAAATTTACAAAGCTGCGCGCTCTGTTTACAACCGGTCATGTACAGGTTCAGCAGGCCGCGACCGCATACTGGCTGATTCTGTTTGCATGTCCCTTCCTGATGAAAAGCAGAATGGCAACTTTGATCGTTATGGCTCTGGTTTTGGGCTGCTACTGGGCAGTCGGCGCCAATATGACCATTAAACCCTGTCAGGAGCTCAGCGATGGCGCCGGTTTCTGTCTGGCACATCAGCAGATGTTTGGTATTGCGCTGAATACCTGGATGGCTGAAAAATTCTTCGGTAAGAAGAAAAACGGCGAAAAAGTTAAGAAGATCGATGACATTGAGCTCCCCGGATTCATGTCCATTTTCAATGAAAATATGGTTTGTACTTCTATTCTGATGCTGATTTTCTTTGGTGCGATCCTCTGTATTCTGGGACGCGACTATCTGACGGCACAGGGATTTCTGCAAGAAGGACAGAGTATGGTATTTTATGTAATTCAGACCTGTCTGTATTTCTCCGTATATCTGGCAATACTGCAGTTAGGTGTCCGTACATTCGTTACTGAGCTGACAGCATCCTTCCAGGGAATTGCCGATAAGCTCCTGCCCGGTTCG
This sequence comes from Lachnospiraceae bacterium, assembly GCA_030536685.1. GTDB lineage: Bacteria > Bacillota > Clostridia > Lachnospirales > Lachnospiraceae > TWA4. The sequence goes on along the minus strand of JAUNPP010000103.1, from coordinate 2,771 downwards.
GTTCCCGGTGTTGACTGTGCGGTTGCTTTCGGTTTCGGTTCTGCCAATGCGGTACCTCTTGGATTTCTGGCTGGTTTTGCAGGACAGATTCTTGCGATTGCGGTTCTGATCGTGCTGAAAAGCCCTGTATTGATCATCTGTGGTTTCGTTCCCGTATTTTTTGATAATGCAACCATTGCTATTTTTGCAAATGAAAAAGGCGGTATTAAAGCAGCATTGATTCTTCCGTTCCTTTCCGGTATCTGTCAGGTATTTGGCTCCGCCCTGATCGCAGGATGGGCAGGTATGGCAGCATACGGCGGATATCTTGGTATGTGGGACTGGGCAGTTGTATGGCCTGTAATGACCGGTGTCATGAAATTCTTAAGCTATGCGGGTATCGCTCTTGTTGTGATCGGACTGCTGGCAATTCCTCAGATCCAGTATTATATGGATAAAAAGGGCTACTTTATGATGACAGAAGATTATGAAGCTTACAAAGAGTTAAAGGCACAGGAAAAGTAAAATAAATGAACAACATTCATAAAAAGAAAATTTTATGAATAAATGATGGATTTTAACTGTTAAACACGCAAAAAAAATGATAGAATAAGAAAATAAAGGAGTATATGATTATGAAGAACAATTTAAAATTTCTCGTATGTTGTGCAAATGGTGCAGGTTCCAGTTTGATGATGAAAATGACAATGCAGAAGGTTCTTGATAAGGCGGGCTTAAAACCTGCACAGGTTCATCACTGCGCATTATCTGAAGGAAAAACCGCCGCAAGAAATTTCGACGTTGTATTCTGCGCAAAGAATTTTGCAAATATGTTTAAGGATGCGGAAAAAAATGGCACTTTGGTTATCGGACTGAGAAATATCATGTCTGCACAGGAAATCGAAACAGCACTGAAAGCGAATGGAATTATTGACTGAGCCACGTATGGCTGAAGCAGGAATAAAATTTTGAAAGAGTTGTTTCCCTGAATAGGTATACTAATTTATATCAATGGCCAAAACGATATCTGTGTAAAGGAGTATTCTATGAAAAGAGAACGATCAGTAATTGAAAGCAGAAGAAAAAGAATTTTGGAAATGATGGAGGATCGTCCGGAGGTACGTGTGGATGAGCTGTCTGAGATACTTGGGGTATCTCCGATTACAGTCAGAAGAGATCTGCAGTATCTGGAGGACAACAGGCAGCTCGTGCGCTTTTACGGCGGAGCAGCGCCCAGTTTTTCGGTAGATGAGCGGGATTTTGAGGATGAGGTACAGATGTACCGGGCTCTTATTGCACGCTATGCAGCATCGCTGGTACAGGACGAGGATACGCTTTTCATCAACACCAGTTCGACAGCATTACAGATTGTAGACTATCTGAAGGAGCAGCATGTGACGGTTATTACCAATAATGGCAAGGCGCTGCATGCAGATCCAAGTCCCGGTGTGAATATTATTCTGACCGGAGGTGAGCTTCGCCACCCGAAAGAGGCGATGGTAGGGGATTTTGCGCTCAGAAATCTGCAGAATGTTTATGCAAAGAAAACTTTCATCGGCTGTTCGGGATTTTCTCTGGAATGTGGTATGACAACAGAAAATGCCAATGAGGTAAATATCAACCAGATCATGGCGGAACATTCTCTGGAAACAACCTATATTCTTGCTGACCATACAAAGATTGGTAAAAATTCAAGCTTTATCAGCTGCAGTATTGATAAAGTAACAAATCTGATCACGGATGAAAAGGCACCTGCAGATATTTGTGAAGAATTACGTGAGCGCGGTATTACCGTACATCAGGTAAGCAGGGCCGGCATCTTCAAGGCGGCGGCAGACGAAAAAAATGCATAAAGGTAAGATGGAAAACTGAGATTGCCGCTGCCGTTTCAAAAAAAGGAGACAGCAAATGGCAAAAGCATATACTCTTGGTTTGTACGAAAAATCCATGCCTTCTTCTCTTAGCTGGAGGGAGAAGCTTACGGCAGCGAAGGAGGCGGGATTTGATTTTGTAGAAATCAGCATTGATGAAACCGATGAAAAGCTGGCAAGACTGGATATGAGCGCAGATGAGCGCCTGGAACTGACGGGCATTATGAAGGAAACAGGACTTCCCATAAGAACCATGTGTCTGAGCGGTCACCGCAAATATCCTCTCGGAAGCAGCGATCCTGAAATCTGTGCCCGGGGCATGGAAATTATGGAAAAAGCAATTCAGCTTGCGGATGATCTGGGAATCCGTATCATCCAGCTTGCAGGCTATGATGTATATTATGAAGAATCAACACCCGAAACCATAGAGCGTTTCGGTAAAAATCTGGAAAAGGCGGCTGCTATGGCAGCGGAGGCCGGAGTCATCATGGGCTTTGAGACCATGGAAACCGAATTTATGAATACCGTGGAAAAATCCATGGCCTATGTAAATAAAATCAATTCTGTATATCTTAACGTTTATCCCGATATCGGCAATATTACAAATGCAGCAAAAAAATATGGTACAGATGTGCTGGAGGACCTGAAAAAGGGCGCAGGACATGTTGTTGCCATGCACTTAAAAGAAACTGTGCCCGGCGTATTCCGCGAAGTTCCTTTTGGAACCGGTCATGTGGATTTTGAAAGTGCCATTCAATCGGCATGGGAGATTGGTATCCGTAAATATGTAACGGAATTCTGGTATACAGGCAGCCCCCAATGGCAGTCTGACCTTGCAGCCGCAAATCAGATGATGACCCGGATCCTGGAAAAGCAGCTGTAAAAGCAGCTATAAAAGAATCTATAAAACAACCAGTAAAA
>JAUNPP010000102.1 GCA_030536685.1 Lachnospiraceae bacterium | reverse complement strand
TTCTCTTTTTATGTTCTTTATTCTTCCAATGTGATTTTAGAATATCCGGCTCCTGCGGCTTCGAGTTTTTTAAGGTACTCTTTATCCCCAAGGAAAAACTCAAAAATCTCTGCTGCCTTTTTTTCAAAATCGACATCCGCAAATTCTTCCGGATAAAGCAATTTTGCTGTGGAATAAGCGCTTACAAGCGGAATCTCCACATTAGACCAGTGCCAGGTGGAATTCGGCCACTGATAAAGCTCTCCGTTTTTTACTGCTTTCAGCTGTGCGTAATAATCCGGATTTTCCTTATAATCCTGACGAATCAGCTCCAGACTTCCGAAATCAAAGAAAATCATATCCGGATTCCATTCGATTATCTTTTCTTTATCTACTAACAATCCGCCTTCCGTATCGGAAATTCCTGCCGCCGCATCATTTGCTGCAATTGCTTTGAATACGGGATACTGTGAATAAACGCCTTCGATTCCATGACTTCCTTTAAATGTAGCGCCTGCTCCCAGAACAGAAGGCTTTTTCTCATCCGGTACATCTTTCGTTCTCTTTTCAAGATCTGCAAGACAGGTGTGAATATATTCTGCAACTTCCTCTGCCCGCTTCGATACGCCGCATACATCTCCCAGAATCCGAAATGCATCTTCATATTCTTTACTGAATAAAGTCGCATCCATTACGGAGACCACGGGAATGCCTGTCTGATTCTGGATATTATCTGCCACATCCGCTGTATAGGTACAAAGGATCACATCCGGATCTGCCGTAATAATCTCTTCCGGATAAAATGCCGTTTCTCCCATCGCATCTGTACCGCAGACCGGAAGTTTTTCCCATTTTTCTTTATGCACATATGCATATGCCTGAATCGGACTTTTAGCAATTTCACATTCTCCGATTCCCACTACTTTGTCTGCAAGTCCCAGATAAACGATCATGCGCGGTGTATTGCCAAGCGGTACGATTGAATCTACCTCAGCAGGAATCTCCACTTTCCTTCCTCTTGCATCGGTTATTGTTCTGGTTTTTGAATTATTCTCATCAGATGCAGTTTTTTCTCCTGCCGTCTGTTTTTTCTCTGCACTGTTCTGATTTCCGATACTGTTCTGATCTTCTGTATTTTTCGGATTTCCGATACTGTTCTGATCTTCTGCATTTTTCGGATTTCCACACGCAGTAATCAGGAACAAAAGCACTGCAATCAGCAATATAACTACACTGTTTTTTAAGCATTTTTTCTTCATCATCCACCCCACTGTTTAATTCATATAGTTTTTGTTCATTTCGTTCCGATTATTTGTACAAATATACCTGTATTATACCGAATTTATTTCTTTGTACAAGCCGGGTGGGGGGATGTTTTTGCAGCTATTTTCAGGATTCAAAAATATCAGCTATGCATTCCTGCTGCAAACGGCTTGCCGCCTATACATTCCTGCTGCAAGCGACTTACCGGCTATGCTGATATGACCTGCACAAAGAGAAACGGCATAGCCGAAGCTACACCGTTTCCCGAAAACATTCTTATGCTGTTTTATGAGTACTGCCCTGAGCAGGATTCTTTTTTATGTGAACAAGCAGGAATTCCCTCTTATTATCCTAAAATATCGCTTCAATAAGCCTTTTTGTATATTCTGCCTGCGGATGACCGATCACTTCGTCCGTTTTTCCGCTTTCAACAATTTTCCCATCATACATCACAATAATTTCGTCGCAAAACTCCTGAACCAATGCCAGATTATGGCATATAAATAAATAAGACAGGCCTCTTTTCTTTTGCAGCTCCTGCAAAAGATCAAGAATCTGCTTCTGAACGGTCACATCCAGCGCGGAGGTTGCCTCATCTAAAATCAGAATTTCGGGGTCATTTGCCAGGGCTCTTGCAATCGCAGCTCTCTGACATTCCCCACCGCTGACCTCATGCGGATAACGCTGCGCGAATTCCGCAGTCAGACCGCATTGGAGCAAAAGCTCCTCCACCCGCTTTGAAATCTGTGATTTTGGTATTTTTTTATTGCGCAGGCTCTCACCAATGCCATCGCCCAGAGTACGTCTGGGATCAAACGAGGACATCGGAGTCTGAAAAACCATCTGAATTTTACTGTATACCTCTCTTAATCTGCTTCCTTTCAAAGCGGTAATATCCTGACCTTCCAGGATAATGGTTCCTGAGCTTGCATCGATCAGGCGGGTGATCAGCTTTGCCACTGTACTTTTTCCGGAACCGGATTCTCCCACAATTCCTAAAATCTGATTTTTCATCAGTTCAAAGCTGATATGGTCCACTCCGTAAAATTCGTTTTTCCCCTGGTGAAACACCTTTGACAAATCTTTAATCTGTAATACCGTCTCCATCTATGACCTCCGAAGCCTTGGAACTGCCGAAAGCAGCTCTTTTGTGTAACGGGTTTTCGGTTCCGTCAATACCTGCTTTGCATCTCCGTATTCCACCATTTTTCCATTCTGCAGCACAAGAACGCTATCGGCAATTGCAGATACCACGCCGATATCGTGCGTTACCAGAAGGATCGATGTTTTGAAAACATCCCTTGCGCGAAGCATTTCTTCCACCACCTGCCGCTGAACTACCACATCCAGCGCACTGGTTGGCTCATCCGCCATTAAAACAGATGGGTTCATCAGCATTGCAATGGCAATTCCGGCGCGCTGGTTCATACCGCCGGAAAGTTCAAAGGGATAACTTCCCCAAATCCGCTCACCGTCTTTAAAATGAAGCTTTTCAAACAACTCCATGGCCGTTTCTCTGGCCTTATGGACATCAATTTTCTGATGGGCCGCCATACTTTCAATAATCTGCTCTCCAATTGTTCGAATGGGACTTAAAGAGGCGCCGCAATCCTGAAAGATCATGCCCATTCGGATTCCACGGATTTTTCGCATTTCCTTTTCCGTCATATCCGGAATATTTTTTCCATCAAACCAGATATCACCCCTCGTAACCATCCCATTATTTCCCAAAAGTCCCATGGCAGCTTTGATCAGCGTTGTTTTTCCGGAACCAGATTCGCCTACCAGACCTAAAATTTCGCCCTGTCTGAGTGAAAAACTCACATCATGTACCACGGGAGTGCTGCCGAAGGAGATTTCCACATGGTTATACTCGATAAGTGCAGACATCGATTTTCCCCCTCATATATCGTAAAATCACCCGGCAATTGAAGCCGGGGATTCACTTCTGTTATCGCAAACTACCCGGCAATTAAATAACCGGGGATTCACGCCTGTTATCCTAATTGATATCCAGATCTGCCGTCAGTTCATAAAAATCACTGGTATGAGCAGTCAGACCCGTAACATTGCTTTTTGCAATCATACTCATTTTCAGAAAAGAGCAGAAAATAAAAGCATTATCATCCAGCAGTTCCTGCTGCATCTTGATAGTAAGCTCTGCCCGTTTCGCCTTATCAAAGGTGGTATTCAGCTTTGCTCCAAGTTTTTCCAGTTCATCGCTATGATACTGCCCGCGATTTTTTACAGAGCTGTCCATACAATGCGTGGAAAAGAAGTTCATCGGATCTCCCAATCCACAGTTAACATTGGCGCCGACGTAAATATCCCAGGCGTCTGCGTCCTTACAGATAGAATTATGATCGGCAGTCACATTGGGGATAACCTCTATTCCGATTTTCTTCAGCGTAGCCTGTGCTGATTCAGCTAAAAGCGGCAGCTCCTGGCGGCTTGGATAACTTAACCAGCGGACAGAAAGCTTTGTACCATCTTTCTCGCGGATACCGTCTCCATCAGAATCAACCCAGCCTGCTTTTTCCAGTACTTTCTTTGCACCTTCCAGATCATAAGTCTCAGTCGTTACATGCTGACCGCCAAACGGAAAGCTTTCGGGAAATGCGCCTTTTCCTACATATCCATATCCATTGAGCAGTGTATTAACAAATCCCTCTTTATCAATGCCCATCGCAATCGCTTTGCGAACGGCATCATCCTGAATAACCGGGGAGTGATAATTCATCTGACAGTAAAAAGAACGGCTTGTCTGTGTACTTGAGAAAGTATAATTATCATTTTCAAATAAGGGATAACTGACATATGCCATACCATAAGCGGCATCGATTTCACCGGACTGAAGAGCGAGGGCTAATGTATCGCCATTTGAAATCGTTCGCACTGTAATTTCATCAATATTTACTTTTCCATTCCAGTAGTTGTCATTTTTCACCAGATTCAGATGATCATCTGTAACAAGCTCTGTCGCCATATACGGACCTGTTCCTATTACAATTCCCTCTTTTGTAATACCTGCCTCCACATCGATAATACAGCCATACGCCTCTGACATATAATTGATCAGCGCGGGATTCGGAGTTTTAGTGGTGACAGTAAGTATATTGCCCTTTGCCTCCATGGATGCAATTTTTAAATCTCCGCGGGCACGTTCATGGACTTCGATCAGATGTTCGAAATTCTTCTTTACTGCTTCGGCATCACAGAGATTTCCATTGGAAAAGCAAACGCCATCTTTAATCGTAATCTTCCAGGTCAGATCATCCAAAAGCTCATAACTCGAAGCAATCCAGGGCTCCAATTCAGAATTATCCGCTATTTTAAACAGAGTTTCACCAATACCGTATCGAATACATGCCCATCCGCAATAGGTGTCATGAGGATTTACTTTTGCCTCCTCATTTTAAGCATTATAGTTTTTATCACATAATACAAATTTCTTTTTATTTGTTTTCGAAGTTTCAGCTGATTTGGAAGTATCAGAATTTTTTCCATTTTCCGTACTATTTCCTCCACATCCGGCCATCAGTGAACCGACAAGACACAGAGTTAAAAGAAATGCCATAATTTTTTTCATATCTGTTTCCCTTTCGCATTTTATTTGTATAGATTTATCTTTGACGGCTGTTCTTCGGATCAATATAATCCCTTACGGTATCTCCAAGCAGATTAAATAAAACAACCGTGACAAAAATCGCCGCACCTGGTGATAATACAATCCATGGATACGTTTGCAGCATACTTCTGCCTTCCGACATCATATTTCCCCATTCTGCTGTAGGCGGCTGCGCGCCCAGCCCCAGGAAGGAAAGCCCCGCCAGCTCCATCATCATCGTTCCGATATCCAGCATAGCTGTTACAAAAACAGGCCCTGCTATATTCGGAAGAATATGTCTCCATATCAGCTGCAGCGAACTGTCACCTGACAATCTGGCAGCATAAATAAACGAACTTTTCTTCAATGCCAGCGTCTGGCTTCGCGCCACACGGGAATATTTAGGCCAGCTGATTACCGCAAGAGCGATTACCGCATTGCTGACGCCTCCTCCAAGAAGAGCAGCTACGGCAAGAGCAAATACCAGACCCGGAAAAGCCAGACACACATCGGAAATTCTCATAATTACAGAGTCTGCAATTCCTCCATAATATCCGCAGAGCATCCCCATCACAGTTCCAAAAACAGAGATAATTGCTACCAGTATCAGTGTAGAAGAAATACTTGTCTGCGCGCCGATGATAATCCGTGAAAACATATCTCTTCCATATCTGTCAGTTCCCATAAAGTGCATATCCGACGGTGCCTGCATCGCCTGACTCATATCCTGTTCATAGGGATCATACGGAACAATTTTATCTGCAAAAACCGTTACAAATAAAAGAATCCCCAATAAAATCAGGAAAAAAATCAATCTCATTTTAATGTGATTTTTCCTGACCTTCGGCTTCCGAACCGTTACCGTATCATTCATTATTCTGTCCCCCCTAAACGAATTCTGGGATCCAGGAATCGATAACTGAGATCTGTAATCAGATTTACCAGTACATAAATAACAGCCATCCACATTACATAGGCCTGAATTACCGGATAATCCCGCATATTAATCGCATCTACCGCCATTTTCCCTACGCCATCCCATACAAATATGGACTCTACAATTGCAGTTCCTCCTAACAATGAACCAATTGATAAGGTCAGAAGTGTTACAATCGTAACAAAAGACGCTTTCAGCACATTTTTCCACATAATAACTGAAAAAGGTATTCCTCTGGCTTTCGCACCTGTTACATAGTCTTTCCCTAATTCATCCAGAATCGCAGCCCGAACCTGACGCAGATATTTAGCAGACATTGCAATCGCCAATGTAAAAGCAGGCAGCGCCACATTTTTTAAATTCAGTTCACTCGAAATAACCGGAAACCAGTTCAGTTTAATCGCAAAAAGATAAATCAACAGCAAAGATACAAAAAAGTTCGGCATACTGTTTCCGATAAAACTTATGGTTCGGATCACATAATCAGTAAATCGGTTCTGTTTTACGGCTGCCAGGATTCCCAAAGGAATCGATATTACAATTGTCAGTAAAATAGAAACCGCCGTTAAGAGCAAAGTTGCAGGCAGCTTTGAAATAAAAGTCGAAAAAACCGATTTTCCGGAAACATAGCTGTTTCCCATATCTCCCTGCAAAAGCTTTCCTAACCAGACAGAATATTGTATCAGAAAGGGTTTATCTAATCCCAGTTCTTCCCTCGCCGCATCCACCACTTCCTGAGAGGTTACGCTTCCTCTATTCTCCATCTTCTGTTCAACGACATCACTTCCCGCAATACGCATCATACCGAAAGAAAGAAAAGTAATGGTCAGCAGTACAAAAAACAACTGCAGCAAACGCTTCAGTATATATTTTCCCATATCAACCCTCCCTTTTCAAAAACAATAACTATCTTAATAATAATTAATTTCCATATCAGTTTATCAAAACTATATTTGATTACAACCCGGGTGGGGGGATATTTTTACATATTTTAACTTTTTTCTTAGTTTTTTTTCTAACCAGATGATTGTGAATTACTTCCTCCATCACATCCTGCTCAGTATAATCACTCTCACAATATTCCATAAAGACTTTCTTCCTTTCATAAACAGGATCTGGTGTCGGTACTGCATCTAAAAGAGAACGGGTATAGGGATGAAGCGGATTGTGAAATAATTCTTCTGTTGGTGCTATTTCAACCAGCTTTCCTTTCCTCATTACACCAATCGTATCACTGATAAAACGAACAACAGAAAGATCGTGCGCTATAAATAAAAATGAAAATCCCTGTTTTTTCTGCAAATCCATAAAAAGATTTACAATCTGTGCCTGAATAGAAACATCCAGAGACGCAATCGGTTCATCCGCCACTATAAGATCCGGCTTGATACTGATTGCCCTGGCTATTGCAACCCTTTGACGTTGTCCGCCTGAAAGTTCACCTGGATATTTTTCTCTGTAATCAGCATCTAGCCCTACCTGATCCATCAGGGACAGTACTTCTTTTTTTAATTCTTCTTTTTTCGTATATACCTTATTAATACGCATCGGTTCAGCAACCAGTTCTTCTACAGTCATTCTCGGATCAAGAGAAGCTGCTGAATCCTGAAAAATGATCTGAAGTTTGGTTTGAATTTCTTTTTTGTGACTTCGGTATTCTTTTCTGTCAGAGATACGAATTCCGTTTAAAAAAACTTCTCCGCCGCTTGCCTGATACATTCCCATAACGGTACGAGCAACTGTAGATTTTCCACATCCTGTTTCTCCTACCAGACCGAAAATTTCACCTTTGTGAATCTGAAAGCTAATATCATCTACCGCTTTTATAATGTGATTTTTTTTCAATAGAAAATATTGCTTCAGATTGGAAACCTTTAAAATACATTTTTGTTCCATTAGATTTTCCTTTCAATCCGAACCGGGGGAACTACCTTGGGAGCACGTTCATCCAGAAGCCAGGTTGCTGCCTGGTGCGTGGGTGATATCTCAAACATCGGCGGCATTTTTTCATAATCAATCTTCATAGCAAAACGATTTCTGGGGGCAAATGCATCTCCGGGAGGCGGATTTAAAAGCATCGGCGGCATTCCCGGAATCGTCTTCAGACGTTTCCCAGCTTTCGCAAACACCGGCAAAGCTTCCATCAGACCCCAGGTATAAGGATGTCTGGGATCGTAAAAGATTTCTTCTGCAGTTCCTGTTTCTACAATTTTTCCTGCATACATTACTGCTACACGATCTGCAATACGAGCCACTACACCCAGATCATGAGAAATAAATACAATAGCAATTCCCGTCTTCTTACGTATTTCTAAAAGTAGATCCAATATTTTTCGCTGTACCGTTACATCCAGGGCTGTTGTCGGTTCATCTGCCAGGAGCACTTTCGGTTCCAATGCAAGCGCAATTGCAAGTACGCTTCTTTGACGCATTCCCCCTGAAAAGAAATGAGGCTGCAAATCATAACGATAAACCGGATCTTCAATTCCCACCATATCCATCAATTCAATCGCTTTTGCTTTTGCTTCTTCTTTTGATACTTTTTTATGTTTGCAGATTGCTTCTGTAATCTGTTCGCCTATTGGCATGGTTGGATTCAGGGTTGTCATCGGATCCTGAAACACCATAGAAACAATGCTTCCACGTATATTTTTCATTTCTTTTTCTTTATACGCAGTGATATCCTTTCCATCCAGCACAATACTGCCCGATTTTATTCGGGCAGATTTTGGCAGCAATTTCATTACAGAATAACTCATAACGGTCTTTCCACAGCCGGATTCTCCTACTACTGCAAGAATTTCTCCCTGCTGTAAGGAAAAACTGACATCCCGTACCGCCTGCACCTCACCCTTTGGAGTATCAAAACTAACTGAAAGGTGATTCAGTTCCAGTATTGGCTTTTTCATTTTGTACACTCTTTCTGCTATTTATCCAATGTCCATTCTTCTACATTCCAAAATACACCTACCGCATGGTGTCCCAGAAGCCTTGTAGTATCCAATCCTTTCAGGCCTTCGATTCCTACATAATTGCCGTCCAGATATGCTATCAGAACAACACCTGGATTTTTCGCATATTCCATCTCAAACTCGTGATAGAATTCTTTTCTTCTGTTAACATCCTCAGTATGACGTGCTTTTTCCAGAATCTCATCAACTTTACTGTTCGAGTACTCCATATTGTTATCACTGGCACCCGTCACATAATTGGCATAGATCATGTCCGGATCAAACTGAGTCGCATAACCTGAAAGAAATCCATTATAACCCGATTCCCATTCAAGTTTGGTTACCAGTTTCACTTCCATATCTACGCCTGCCTGTTTCAGCTGACTGGAACAGATATTTGCAATATCCACACGTTCTTCTTCATAATCACGTACCTGGATTGAGAAACGGAATTTTTCTCCATTTCGTTCATAGACACCGTCATCACCTTTCTTCCAGCCCAATTTTTTCATTTCTGCTGCAAATTTCTCTAAATCATAGGGATAGATATTTGAATCTTTATTTCCACCATAAGGATTCATCTGAATCGGGCTGTATGCCGGTTCGCCACAGCCTGCAATTACGCCATTTACAATCGCATCTTTGTCCAGTGCATAATTTAAAACACCGATGGAATCTGCATTTTTCTGCCAGAATTCTGTTCTGAAATCCATAGACATCGCACGGTAATCTGCTGTCTTGAAATCAATATTCTGATATCCTTCTTTTCCCCGAAAAGTTTTAGCGTAGTTAGAATTCAGCCAGGCCAGATCAGCCTCACCAGACTGCAGCATTGTCGCTTTTGTACTCTCTACCGCTACGGTTTTATAAATAATCTTCTCAATATCCGGCACTTTTCCGTAATACTCTTTGTTACATTCCAAATTAATCATACCTCCTTCTTTTTCCCAACTGACAAATTTGTAGCGTCCCGTTCCAACAGGTTTCTGATTAAATGCAGTTGTATTAATATCTTCTCCCTTTAACAAATGTTCAGGAAGAATACCAATTGTGAAATAACCCGGCATTGCTGCATTATATTGACTCATCGTAATTTCTACTGTTTTCTCATCTGGTGCTTCAATCTTTTCAATATCTTCATAGTTCGTTGTAATAGAAGAAGATAAGGTCTTATCTTCAGTCAGTACTTTATAAGTAAAGACAACATCTTCTGCTGTAAAGCTTTCCCCATCATGCCATTTAATATTATCACGCAAATAAAACGTATATTTCAGAGCACTTTTATCAAATTCATAGCTTTCCGCCATATCTTCCACCGGCTTTCCTTCCCCATCATATTTCAAAAGACCTGAAAAAATAATATTGGGAAGTTCATCATGACTGTTTAATAAAGGATTTATGGTATCCTCTGATTCACCTGCGTATACCAGCGTATCGGATGATTCACCAGCCTGATTTTCTGTCGTTTCTTTTCCTTTAGGTAGATCTCCAGCATTATTACCGCCGCAGGCTGCCAAGGCGATACACAAAGCAGCCGCTAAAAACAATGTCAGCATCTTTTTTAAATTTCTCTTGTGAAACATTTGTTCCTCCTTCTCCTTTGCCTGTTCACAGGCAATATTTTATGGCATTCTTGAATTACAAACGAAAAACAGCAGCAGGTTATCCCCCTATAAAACGCTTTCTTTCCGATTTGTTTCCTTTCTGAAATAGTTTCCTATATTTGTAATACATATCAAAGTTACTACCAGAAATATCCCCGGTATGATAATAACCCACCATGTATTTAACAACAGTGCCTTGTTAGCCAGCGAAAGCATGCTGCCCCAGGAAATTACGTCGACTGGAAGTCCCAGTCCCAGAAAGCTCAGAGTTGACTCCATAGCCATACTGGTACTGATACTGGAAATTACAACAAACATAATTGCCGCAACCAGATTCGGTACCAAATGTTTCCGCATCAGATACCCGAAGCCAGCTCCCATACTCTTAGCAGCAAGCACATACTCGCTGTTTCGGATTTGTCTGATTTCACTTCTTACAATTCTTGCAAGTCCGAACCAGCCCGTAATTCCTATAACAAATGATATTTTCAAAATATTCAGATCGCCCATAACCGATACGCACAACAAAACCAGCAAAAGATTTGGAATACTGTTAGCCAGTTCAACGGCACGCATCATAAAAGCATCTGCTTTGCCTCCTGCCATACCACTGATGCATCCATATGTAATCCCCAATACTGTAATCAGCACCATACTCAGTAAACCAATAGCAATTGAAGCACGGCCTCCATACCAGATCATGGAATAAATATCACGTCCCAAAGAATCTGTTCCAAAATAAAATTCATTTCCCGGCGCTTCATTCAGATGATCAAGATAAAATCCGCTCGGATCATGGTTATACATTACTTCCGCAAACAGGCATCCCAACAATATTATCAGGAATATTCCTGCTGAAATAACAGGCTTTCCTTTAATTTTTTCCCTAAAACTCTGTTTTGTTTTTTTTCGTTCAAAAATAAGATGCTTCACTCCAACTAGCATGAACTCAGGATTCGTTTCTCCTGTCATATCACTTCCTCCTGCTCTTTCATCCTCGGATCGATCACTTCATTAATCGACTGTGCCAGAATACTGCTGATAATCACCATAGAGCCTGTAATCAACACCAAAAGCATCAGCAAATTGTAATCATGATATTTTGCGCTTTCTACAGAAAGTGAACCAATTCCCGGATAATTAAATACCGATTCTGCTATATATGTACCGCTTAAAACATGTGGAATTGATATTGCCATAATACTAACAATAGCAGGAGCTACATTTCTCAAACAATGCTTCAGTACAATTTCCAGTTTATTTAAACCTTTTGACTTTGCCAGAAGCACATAGTCTTTTCGAATTTCATCCAGAAGTTTATTTCGTATCATATATGCATAATACCAAAAATGACTTACGCACATAACAATGAGCGGGAGAATCATATGGCGAAGACGATTCACAAAATCTTTCTGCATTCCAGGATCGTATGCACCACTGCTTGGAAGCAGCTTTAAATTAATGCTAAAAATCAAAACCAACACCACTCCCAGCCAAAATGGCGGTGTATAATAAGCTGCCGTACCTATTTTACAAATCATTCTATCAAGCAAATTATCTTCATTCATAACACAGATAACCGCAAATCCCACAGCAAGAATAAATACCAGAACATACGCCGTCCCACCTAAAATCAGAGTATTTCCTATCAACGGAAAAACCACATCCTGTGCCGGTGTTTTATATTTCAATGATAAGCCAAAATCCCCATGGAATACCCCTTTAAACCATCGCACATACTGCACCAGAAGAGGTGCATCCAACCCAAGTCTTGTTCTTGCTTCATTCAGTTCTTCAGGTGTCATAGATTCTACTGCATCACCATAAAAAGATTGAAGCGGATCACCTGGCGCCATTCTCGCAAAAAGAAAAGCCAGAATGGACAATATGAACATAGCTGCAGCAAATCCTGCCGTCCGTTTCAAAATT
>JAUNPP010000260.1 GCA_030536685.1 Lachnospiraceae bacterium | reverse complement strand
TAATTGCATTACGAGGTCATTATACTTCCAATAGTGGGAATTATCGTGAGTTTTGGAGCGGCATAATAAATGGACGATAAATGCGCCGATTAAAAATTTGCATGAAAACAGGCGGAGAATTTTAACTCTCCGCCCATCCGATTTAACAGCTATCACTTCAAATATTCTTCAATGCTGCATTGATGTTCCCGTGTCTTTTTATCATAATTGATGCCCACCAGCAGGATATTTCCGTGATACTCCTCCAGGCTGGCACAGTAATTCTTTTCCTTTATCTGAGAGATGGCGCCCTCTGCTGTCTGATTCCACTTTAATTCAACGACCAGAGCAGGCTTGTCCGGGCAGCGCTTTTTGGGAAGGTACACCATATCTGCAAAGCCCTTTCCGCTTGGAAGCTCACGGTATACGGTGTAAAAATTTCGAGCTGCGTACAGGGCAAGAGAAATCGTATAACTAAGCGCATTTTCATCGTGATATTGAAGATGAGAGGTTTCAAAATGAGCCTGATTGATTCCTTCTGCGACCTGAGCGGGGCGTTTTTGCCAGATGGCATTTAAGGTATCTGCAGAATTTTTTAATGCTTTGGATACATCGCCCCACTGTGATGCAGAAACAGCATTCACGTATTCCCTGCGGACCTCATTGTTTGGAATGAAAACGCACTGGTGTTCAAGGTCATAGCCCAGATATCCAAGGTGAATCAACAGCGTAAGTACATCGTCCTCTGTGTGAAAGGTTGTCATATCATTGCCGAAGCTTCCGGTATTGACCGGTACTGTTTCACCGACCATCATGCTGAGTACATCATCCTTTAATCCATCAAAATTCATGTCGATATACATGCGGAGCGCTTCGAATGTTTCTGTCTGATTCCAATAAGTATCACAGATTCCGGAGGTCACGGCCTCTATGACGGACTTAGGACTGTAGATGGATTTCGCACGTTCAAATCGATAGCCGTCATACCATTCTTTCATCTCGGAAAGATTCATATGGTACATATCGCAGAGCGCTTCCGCTTCATGTTCTGTGAATCCCACAAATTCCGAAAGCTGGTGGGGATTGGTCATAGAGAACTCTGAAAACATGTTTAAAGCAGAACCGCCCAGGCGGGCTTCTCTTCCGCTTTCAGCGGAATTCACCTGCTGTGTTCCATATTTCTTTATTGGCAGAATCCCGGTCATGTAGGCCAGATGGATGTAGGCCTTATCCTTCAGCAAATCCCTTAAAAAATCCAGATAACGTTCCTGGGAAGTTTTGTCTTCTTTATATTCCCGGAAAATGCAGTCCCACTCATCAATGATAATAACAAATGGACATTTGGTATTCTGATAGATATCCTGCATCGTCCGCATCAGATTAGAACGGTCAAAATACCGAAAATCAGGATATTCTTCGGTTAAGTCCCATAAAACAGTTTTTTTCAGCAGATTCAGCATCTCATCCATGCAGGAACTCTGGCTTAAAAATTCCTGCATGTTTAAAAATATGGTATCGTATCGGTTGCGGTATTTTTCAAAATCTTCTGAATCTGCAATTTTTAAGTTCTTGAAAAGCTCTCCGGAGTCACAGCCACGGCTGTAATAGGCTGCCAGCATATCTGCTGCCATTGATTTTCCGAAGCGGCGCGGGCGGCTGACACAGATGTTTTGCTGCATTGTATTCATTACCTTATTGGTGTATTGAATCAGGCCGGTTTTATCCACATAAATTTCTGAATTAAGTGCTTTTATGAATTTGCTGTTG
>JAUNPP010000101.1 GCA_030536685.1 Lachnospiraceae bacterium | reverse complement strand
CAGAATGCAGCAGGACAGAATACAGCAGGGCAAAATGGGAAAAATCCTCTGCACAGCGGTTCTTTTAGCGGGAGGGCGTTCAAGTCGGATGGGATTTGACAAGCAGCTGCTTGAAAAAAATCATAAACGTCTGTCCATCTGTCTGGCGGAGGAGCTGCTGAAGGCTTTTCGGGAGGTACTGGTTGTGACGAATACGCCGGAACTGTATCAGGAACTTCCGGTGAAAACCTGCAGTGATATCTATCCGGGGCAGGGACCTGTCAGCGGAATGCACAGCGCATTTTGTCACTGTGGGGCGGATCGTATTTTCGTAATGGCCTGTGATATGCCGGGATTCTGTGCGGAATATGCCCGCTATCAGGCAGAGCGGATGCAAAAGGAGCAGACGGAGGCCTGCGTGACCATGAGAGGTGAGAAAATGGAGCCTTTTCATGGATTTTACAGCCGCAGTCTTTTAAAGGATATGGAAGCCCGGCTGGTGCAGCGCAAGACCTCTGTTTTCAAGCTTTTGCAGACTCATGCTGTCACCAGGATCGATGAGGAAGAGATGCGGCGTTATGTTGCTCCTGAAAAGCTCTTTTGCAATTTGAACACACCGCAGGATTATGAAATTTATGCAAAATCTACAGAAGAATCTTGAAAAAACTGCGCAAATATTATAAAATATGATAGATTCTTATTGGTGCGGAAGGAAACTGTTAAACGATTTTATCAGAAATTTTGCACAGGATAAACGGAAGGAGAAGGATGATGGAATTTAATCATTTTGATGAGAACGGCAATGCAATTATGGTGGATGTCAGTGAGAAAAAGGATACGGAACGGGTTGCACTTGCGAAGGGACGTATCTATATGTCACAGGAGACCATTTCAGCGGTTCGCAAAGGAAGCGTTAAAAAAGGAGATGTTCTGGGGGTTGCCCGGGTAGCAGGTATTATGGCAGCTAAAAGAACGCCTGATCTGATTCCGTTGTGCCATGTGCTGTGTCTGACGAAAGCAGCAGTAGATTTTACGGTGGAGGATGCTTATGTAGAAGCGGTATGTACCGTTAAGACAACAGGAAAAACCGGCGTGGAAATGGAAGCGCTGACCGGCGTGTCAACTGCTTTGCTTACAATATTTGATATGTGCAAGGCTCTCGATAAGACAATGGAGATTACAGATATTCATGTGGTGCGCAAGGAAGGCGGAAAAAGCGGCTTGTTCTTAAATCCGAAGGATGCGGCAGGTGAGTGCGGCGTAGAAGAAAGCGAGTGCAGCATGGATGAAAATGCTCCGATTCGTGTCGCTGTGGTGACATTAAGTGATAAAGGCGCTGCAGGGGAACGTGAGGACTTAAGCGGCCCCGCTATTGCGGAGATGGTTACGGAATTTGGCTACAAAGTGATAGAAACCGTCATAATTCCGGATGAGCGAAAACGGATTGAGTCGGAGCTGGTTCGTCTGGCAGACAGCAGACATGCAGATTTGATCCTGACAACAGGCGGAACCGGATTTTCCAAACGGGATGTAACCCCGGAGGCAACCCGGAATGTAGCAACCCGTCTGGTACCTGGTATAGCGGAAGCGATGCGCCAGCTGTCGATGAAATATACCAAACGGGCAATGCTGTCCCGCGCAGCCTCTGTTTTAAGAAATGATACCCTGATCATCAATATGCCGGGCAGTCCCAAGGCAGTCAGAGAATGTCTGGAAGAGATCCTGGACAGCGTAGATCATGGCCTTAAAATTTTAAAAGCCAGAGAATCCGAATGCGCCAGAAAATAAACCGCTGACGGGAAACGTCTGCAATCAAAAATATCTGACTTCAACTAACGTCAGACCGCAGGGAGGCATTGTGATTCCGGCGGCCTGGCGGTTTTTTGCGCTTAAAATCGCAGGAATTTCTTCCGGTGCGCGTTTTCCAAGCCCTGCTTCTACTAAAGTTCCGGTTAGAATACGCACCATATTGTAAAGAAAACCATTTCCTGTGAAATCAATTGTGATCTCATTTGCACAAGAGCGGATTTCAATCGAATCGATCCGCCGTACTGTGCTTTTTTTGGTACGCTGATTGCTGTTAAAGCTCATGAAATCATGTTCTCCGATCAGATAGGCAGCTGCTTCCCTCATACGTGTTACATCGGGTGTTTCTTCCATATGGAAAATATAACTGCGCTCAAATACATTGCGGACGGGGCCGATGCCAATGCGGTAGCGGTAGGTTTTGGAAACGGCATTTAAGCGGCTGTGAAATCGCTCTGAAACAGACTGAACATCGGTAACGCTGATATCAGCGGGGAGATAACGGTTCAGATAGTGCAGAAGCTCTGCCGGTTCCTGTTTTGTTTTCAGGTGAAAATTAGCAGTCTGCGCCAGAGCGTGGACCCCGGCATCGGTGCGCCCCGAGCCATGAACCTCGACCGGGTAACCGGTCATTTTCGACAGCAGGACTTCAAGCTTTCCCTGAATCGTATCCTTTGTATTTTTCTGTTTCTGCCAGCCGTTATAGCGTGTTCCATCATATTGAACAATGATTTTATAATTCATTTAGAACCTCCATTAATCTGTTATATTGTTTCCTATATTCTGTTTTTTTGCCTGTGGCTGCGCTCACAATGCAGCTGCGGTGGATAACGGGCTGCCTGCGGGAACAAAACTCTTATCATAATAAAGTAGATTGATATTTTTCTCAAGTACAAAATAAATGAAGTAAAAAAAGAGAAAAATGCTGTCGAAATATTAAATTCGTCATGGAAAAGAGTAAATTCACTGGTTGAAATCCGTCAAGTTGTATGATAGAATGTAACAACGAAGCAAGAGAAAAGAGGAGATCCTATGAATAAGAAGACATTCTCGCTCCTGTTGGAGAATACACCGGGTGTGTTAAGTCGTATTGCAGGTCTGTTTACCAGAAGAGCATTTAATATCGACAGTATTACCGCTGGAGTAACAGATGATCCGCATTTAACCCGTATGACAATTGAAACTCATGGAGAAGATGAAGTAATCAGCCAGATCGTAAAGCAGCTGGCAAAGCTGGAAGAGGTTATCCAGATTCGCGAATTGAAACCGGAGTGTTCCGTAATTCGTGAGCTGATTCTGGTAAGAGTCAGTGTGAATGAGCAGGAACGTGCTCAGGTGATTTCCATGGCAGAAGTTTTCCGTGCGAGAGTTGTTGATATCGCAGAAGATGCAGTGATTTTTGAACTGACAGGCGACAGCTCAAAGATAGAAGCCTTTTTAAGACTGTTAGGTCCGAGCCGGATCCAGAAGGTTGCCAAAACAGGTGTAACCGGTCTGACCCGCGGCATGTTTAACAGCGATGAAGCAGAGATTTATAACCGCTGATCCTTTGGACTGCGGCAAATATAAATTTATTTAGTGAAGTTACTGATTTATGGTAAGATACCACTTGGTGACCGCTATTAAAAGGCAAAAGGCCTTTAAAACATATTTCTGGAGGAAATAAAAATGGCAAAGATTTATTATCAGCAGGATTGTGACTTATCTTTACTGGAAGGCAAGACAATTGCAATTATCGGCTACGGCAGCCAGGGTCATGCGCATGCAAAGAACTTAAAAGATTCAGGATGCAATGTAATCATCGGTCTGTACGAAGGAAGCCGTTCATGGGCTAAAGCTGAAGCAGAAGGTTTTGAAGTATACACATCTGCAGAAGCTGCAAAGAGAGCAGATATCATCATGATCCTGATCAATGACGAAAAACAGGCTGCTATGTACAAAGAAAACATCGCTCCCAACCTGGAGCCCGGCAACATGCTGATGTTCGCACACGGCTTTAACATTCATTTCGGTCTGATCAATCCTCCCAAGGATGTAGATGTTACCATGATCGCACCTAAGGGACCTGGTCATACAGTAAGAAGCGAATATCAGGAAGGAAAAGGCGTTCCCTGTCTGATCGCTGTAGAACAGGATGCAACAGGAAAAGCAACTGATATGGCACTGGCATATGCTTTAGGTATCGGCGGTGCAAGAGCAGGCGTTCTGGAAACAACATTCAGAACCGAAACTGAAACAGACCTTTTCGGTGAACAGGCTGTTCTCTGCGGCGGTGTATGTGCACTGATGCAGGCTGGTTTCGAAACACTGGTAGAAGCCGGTTACGATCCCAGAAACGCATACTTTGAATGTATCCACGAAATGAAGCTGATCGTTGACCTGATTTACCAGAGCGGTTTTGCAGGAATGAGATACTCCATCTCCAACACAGCAGAATACGGCGATTACATCACAGGACCTAAGCTGATCACAGAAGAAACCAAGAAGACAATGAAGAAGATCCTGTCCGACATCCAGGACGGAACTTTCGCAAAAGACTTCTTATTAGATATGTCTGAAGCAGGCGGTCAGGTTCACTTCAAAGCAATGAGAAAGAAAGCAGCTGAACATCCTTCAGAAAAAGTAGGCGAAGAAATCCGTAAACTGTACAGCTGGAACGGAAACGATAAATTAATCGAAAACTAATCACAGATTAACCACAATCACCAGTTCTGTTTTTGCAGCAGAATGAATGGTTAAGGAACGTATCAGAGGTTAAATACGAAGTCTCTCCGAGAGCGAAGGGTATAATTCCCAATACTTTCGGAGAGACTTATCTGATTGCCGCCGTGCGTGCCTTTTACATAACGGTTCGGTATTCCATAACAGAAAACCTGGAAAAACCATAGCAGTCATAACAGAAAACCTGGAAAAACCATAACAGTCATAACAGAAAACTTGGAAAAACGGATTGACAAATGCCGCCTCCATATGTATAATGGACAGGTATGTGTTAGATGGCAGTCAGAACAGCTGCGATTTTATCGGAGAGCCTGGCTGATAAAAAGTCCTTGTAAGATGCGGAGGAAGATAATTATGCTGATTCATTTATCTGAAGTATTATCGGCGGAAGGAAAAAAGTGTAGTTATACAGTCCCTGTCGGGTTCGGTACATTTCGTTATCATGGTAATGAATGTCCGGTTCTGGAGAGGCCGGATGCGTCTCTTGTTCTTGTGAATAAGGGCGATCAGAAGGTGGAGCTGCAGTTAAGCGCAAGCGTGAAGCTGGGACTTCCCTGTGACCGGTGCCTTGAGGAAACCGCCGCAGCAGTTGAGATTGATTTGTGTACTGACATTGATATGAAAGAAACAGTTCATGATACAGAGTTATCAGAAGAAGAGATGGAAGCAGAGCAGGAACGTCTGGAGAACCAGACCTTTGTAGAAGGCCATACGCTGGATACAGATAAGCTGCTGATGCAGGAGTTGATACTTCGGATACCTGCGAAGATACTGTGTAAGGAAGATTGCAAAGGTATTTGTTACCAATGCGGAAAAAATCTGAATTACGGAGCATGTGACTGTAAGGATGAGCCGAAGGATCCCCGGATGGCTGCTATCCTGGATATATTCAAAGCAGCCACTGAGGAATAAATTAATTAAGGAGGTGTAACTATGTCTATCTGCCCTAAGAACAGATCTTCAAGAGCCAGAAGAGATAGCCGTAGAGCTAACTGGAAGATGAGCGCTCCCAACCTGGTTAAGTGCAGCAAATGCGGCGCTTTAATGATGCCTCACAGAGTTTGCAAGGCTTGTGGTTCTTACAATAAGAAAGAAATCATCACAAACGAAGCTGAATAATCAGTATATAGTATAACCGTTGCAAGTACGGTGTGAATAGAAAAGACACAGCAATGTGTCTTTTCTATTTTTTTTCGAACTCTTCACCCGGTTACCATCCAGTTACGTTCACAGCATGCTGTGAACAGTAACACCATCCACGCTCACCATTTAATACTTGTGTCCTGTGGATGTAATATGATATAGTAGAGCAGTATTTATTCATCATGAACAGATACGTATTAAAAATTTGTGAAAGGATTCGGGTGATTCATTAAATTCATCAAATATATCAAATACATCGAATTTATCGAATTGATTAAACATCAGAAAGAATTTGGCGGATTTAATGAATTGCAGGAATCGATGGAGGTCAGCTATGAATAATAATACAGTTGTAGTAGTAGATGCTATGGGCGGCGACAATGCGCCTGGTGAGATTGTAAAAGGCGCTGTGGATGCAGTGAATAAAAATGATAAGGTGGAAGTGATTCTTACCGGTATTGAAGATCAGGTTCGTGCAGAGCTTGAAAAGTATACTTATCCGAAAGAACGGATTTCTATAAAACATGCTTCTGAGGTGATTACAACGGAGGAAACTCCCGTATTTGCGATTAAAAAGAAAAAAGATTCTTCTATTGTAGTGGGACAGAAGCTGTTGAAAACAGGTGAGGCGGATGCGTTTGTTTCAGCGGGCAGTACAGGCGCTCTGCTGGTTGGCGGTACTCTGGTGGCAGGAAGAATCCGCGGGATTGAACGGACTCCGATCGGAACGCTGATTCCGACCAAAACGGGCGTTGCGCTTCTGGTAGACTCCGGAGCGAATGTGGACTGCCGTCCTTCTCATCTGGTACAGTTTGCACAGATGGGTTCTATCTATATGGAACATGTGGTAGGTGTGAAAAATCCCCGGGTTTCTATCGTGAATATCGGTGTTGAGGAAGAAAAGGGCAATGCTCTGGTAAAGGAAACCTTCCCGCTGTTAAAAGAATGCAGCAGTATTCATTTTACAGGAAGTATTGAAGCAAGAGAAATCCCGCACGGCGGCGCGGATGTTATTGTCTGTGACGGATTTACAGGCAATGTAATCCTGAAACTGTATGAAGGAACAGGCGCTGTTCTGCTCAGCATGATCAAGCAGAGTATGATGAGTTCTCTGCGTTCTAAAATCGGCGCTTTGCTGATCAAACCCGCTTTGAAGGGAACTTTAAAGAAATTTGACGCAAGTCAGTATGGCGGAGCTCCGATGCTTGGTCTGAATGGTCTGGTGGTAAAGACACATGGTTCCGCTACCGCAAAGGAGGTATGTACCTCTATTTTACAGTGCATTACCTTTAAGGAACAGGGAATCAACGATAAGATCAAAGCTCTGCTCGGAAGAGATGTGGCTAAAAAGAAAGCCGAAAAGGCTGAAACAGCAGAAGGCTCTGCTAAAGAGGAAAAAAGAGAAGAGGCAGATAATTAATGAAGGCATGGAATGATGGAAATAGTGCCGTATACCGGCAGTTTATTGAGCTTGAAGAAAAAATTGGTTACCATTTTCATAATAAAGAGCTGCTGAAACGTGCCCTGATGCATACTTCATTTTCCAACGAGCATCGTATGGGCAAGCTGGATAATAATGAGCGGCTGGAATTTCTGGGAGATGCGGTGCTGGAGGTGATTTCCAGTGATTTTCTGTATCATGAATATCCCGATTATCCGGAAGGAAAGCTGACCAGGCTTCGTGCGAGCATGGTTTGTGAGCCGACTCTGGCGTTATGTTCAAGAGAGATCGATCTGGGCAGATATCTGCTTCTGGGAAAGGGAGAGGATGCCACAGGCGGTCGGAAAAGGGATTCCATCGTCTCAGATGCTATGGAGGCGGTAATCGGCGCAATCTATCTGGACGGCGGATTTTCAAGCGCCAGAAAGTTTATTCTGCGGTTTATTTTAAATGATATTGAGAACAAGCATCTTTTTTATGATAGTAAAACGATCCTTCAGGAGATGATTCAGAGTGAGCACAAGGACCAGCTGGTTTATGAGCTGTTAAAGGAAGAAGGACCGGATCACGATAAGCAGTTCACCACCCGCGTTACGATCGGAAATGTGGAGCTGGGGTGCGGCAGAGGCCGTACCAAAAAGGCAAGTGAGCAGGAGGCTGCTTACTATGCAATCTTGAAACTAAAAGAGAAAAAGTGAGGAAGCTATGTATCTGAAAGGGATTGAAGTATCCGGCTTTAAATCATTTGCCCGGAAAACGGAATTTCATTTTCAGGATGGAATTACCGGAATTGTAGGACCCAACGGAAGCGGTAAAAGTAATGTTGCCGATGCCATGCGCTGGGTTCTTGGTGAGCAAAGCGCAAAACAGCTGAGAAGCTCCAATATGCAGGATGTTATTTTTGCAGGAACCCAGAACCGCAGACCTCAGGGATATGCGTATGTAAATATTGTTTTTGATAATTCAGATCACAGGCTTCCTGTTGATTATGACGAGGTGACCATCGGACGGCGTGTGTACCGCTCCGGGGAAAGTGAATATTTAATTAATTCCAATTCATGCCGTTTAAAGGACATTCAGGAGCTTTTTTATGATACCGGTATCGGTAAGGAAGGATATTCCATTATCGGACAGGGTCAGATCGACAGGATTCTGAGCGGAAAGCCGGAGGATCGCAGAGAGCTGTTTGATGAAGCCGCCGGGATCGTCAAGTTTAAAAAACGGAAAAATGCGGCGCTTACCAGACTTGCCAGGGAGGAAGAGAGTCTTGTCCGGATTCAGGATATTTTATCAGAGCTGACCAGACAGGAAGGACCTCTGAAAAACCAGGCGCAGAAGGCCAGAGCTTATCTGACGCTTCATGATGAGCTTCGCGTCGATGATGTAAATGATTATCTTCAGGAAGAGGCAGAAAGCAAAAGCCAGCTGACGGCGCTTGCAGAGAAGCTGGAAATTTCAGGCGCACAGCTGACAGAGATGAAGGAGAAGGCAGAGGCGGTGAAAAGCCGCTATGCTGCTTTGAGTGAATCCTTTGTCAGCCTGAACCGGGAATTGGAGCAGCTGCGTCTTTTACAGGAAAAGGCGCGTGAGCTTTCTGCGGAAAAGCTTTCGCAGACCGCGGTATTAAAAGAACAGCTGGCGGCTGATCTTCAAAAACAGGTGCTCTATTCGGATCAGGAGGAGACGCTGTTTGCAGAGCTGCAGACCGGGGAGACAGAAAAAGCGCATCTTGAGCAGGAAATGAACCGGATGAAGCAGGAGATGAGTGAAAAGGAAGCTGCATTTACCGGACTTCAGGATAAGATCACGGAGATTTCCGAAAAACTGGAAACTGCCAGAAGGGATATGAAGCTGCGCCGGGAGGCGGAGACAGAGCTTACCAGGCAGAAATCGGGTCTTCTGGTAGACCGTCAGAAATACGATACCATGTCGGAGCAGGCAAAGCTGCGGACGGCAGAATTAAATGGAAAGCTGCTCCAGGCCAAAAGCCAGGAGGCAGATGCCAAATTTAAACTGCGCGAGGGAAAGGCTGCCATGAAGGAGGTTCAGCAGGCCATCGCCTCCTGCAAGGAAGAGATGGAAACACTGCGCCAGGAGAGCCAAAGTGCAGAGCAGGAGCTTTCCCTTGCCAGACAGGAGGCAGACAGGGCAAGAGCAGCCCTTCATCAGGCAAAGGCGAGGTTTGATTCGGTTCAGAACCTGGCAGAGCGCTATGAGGGCTATGGCATGAGCGTGCGCCGTTTGATGGAAGGGCGCAGACGTTTTCCAGGAATCCACGGTGTTCTGGCGGATCTGATCCATGTGGAGAAGCGGTATGAGACGGCGATTGAAACGGCTCTCGGCGGAGCTTTACAGAATATCGTGACGGATAATGAGCAGACTGCTAAGCAGTGCATCGGATATCTGAAAACAAATCGGATGGGAAGGGCGACCTTTCTCCCGATGACGACGGTAAAGGCAAGAGGCCATTTTCAGGAGGCGGGGGCGCTTTCGATGCAGGGCGTATGCGGAACGGCAGATGGCCTGGTAACCGCAAAGGAGCAGTATTCCGATATTATCCGCTTTCTTTTAGGCAGGATTCTGGTCGTAGACACCATGGATCACGCGCTGATCGTGGCGTCACGCTACCGTTATTCCTTCCGTATCGTCACACTGGAAGGAGAATCTCTGAACGCAGGCGGTTCCATCAGCGGCGGAGCTTATAAAAGCAACAGCAATCTTCTGGGAAGAAGAAGAGAGCTGGAAGAGCTGGAAAATGCGGTGACCCGCGCGAATGCTTCCTGTGAAAAGGCTGATACGGAGGCAGAGCTTTTGCAGACCAAACGTGAGAAGCAGGCGCAGGAGCTTGCCCGTTTAAACAGCCGGATGCAGGAGAAGCAGCTGGAATTCAGCCGTGTGGAGATGACTCTGCGTCAGAACATGGGTCTTTTGGATGCTGCCCGTGATGAAATGACACATCTGGAACAGGATGTGGCAAAGCTGCTGGAAGAAAAAAGCCATCTTGCAAAAGAGTATGAACAGACGGAGCAGTCTGCTGTGACTCTGGAGGAAGCAATTAAGGAGGCGGCAGATGAAGCATCCCGCCTTGAACATGCAGCTTCGGAATATGAAGCCCGCTTAAATGAGCTGACAGAAAAAAGAGTATCCGATCAGATCGCGCAGACCTCCATCCATGAAAAACAGATGCATCTGACCTCGAATCTGGACAGAATCCTGACCGAACTGCAGCAGAAGCAGGGACGTCTTGAGGAGCTGAAAAACCAGCAGAAGGAAATTCAGGAAGAAATCCTGAAAAAACAGGAACAGTTAAAAGCCTGTGAAGAGGAAGAGCAGCTTTTAAAACAGGAGATTTCACACCGTGAGGAAGAAATTTCCCGGAAAAATGAGAGCAGGGAAAAGAATACACAGGAGCAGCAGGAGCTGTTCCGACAGCAGGAATCCTTTTCCTCTGAGCTTTCCTCCGTTGAAAAGGAATGCTATCGTCTGGAGCATCAGAAGGAGCTTCTGGAGGATGGGCTGGAGCGGAAAGCAGCTTATCTGTGGGAGGAATACGAACTGACGCCTTCACAGGCAGAGGCTTACCGGATGGAAGAGATTCCTCAAAAAGGCGAGCTGAAGCGCCGGATACAGAGCCTGAAGGCGGAGATCAAGTCTTTGGGAAGTATCAATACCAATGCGGTAGAAGAATACGCAGAGCTTTCCGAGAGGCTGGAATTTATGCGTTCTCAGCATGACGATCTGGTTCATGCAAGGGAAAATCTGCAGATTTTGATTGAGCAGCTGGATGAGGGAATGAAGAAGCAGTTTGCGGAGAAATTCAAGGATATCCAGAAGGAATTTGACCAGGTGTTCAAAGAGCTTTTTGGCGGCGGCTACGGTACGCTGGAGCTGTCGGAGGCGGAGGACATGCTGGAAGCCGGTATTCTGATCCATGTGCAGCCGCCGGGAAAGAAGCTGCAGAATATGATGCAGCTTTCAGGTGGAGAAAAGGCTCTGACGGCTATTTCCCTGCTGTTTGCAATCCAGAATCTGAAGCCTTCGCCGTTTTGTATTCTGGATGAGATCGAGGCAGCGCTGGATGATGTAAATGTAGACCGCTTTGCGGCTTATCTGAATAAATTAAAAAAGAACACACAGTTTATTGTGATCACCCACAGGCGAGGTACCATGCTGATTGCAGACCAGCTTTACGGAATCACAATGCAGGAAAAAGGCATTTCCAGTCTGGTATCGGTAGACCTGACAGATGCCGAAGAAGAAGATTAAAGAGGTGACAGGATGGGATTTTTTGGTAAATTATTTAAAGGACTGACCAAAGCAAGAGACAATATTATGTCCGGGCTGGATCAGATTTTCAGCGGATTTTCTCAGATTGATGATGATTTTTATGAAGAAATCGAAGAAATCCTTGTTATGGCGGATCTGGGAATCAATACCGCTTCCGAGATTATTGAAAACCTGAAGAAAAAGGTAAAGGAACTGCATATCAAAGAGCCTGCTGAATGCAAGCAGCTTCTTGTAGACACGATTAAAGAGCAGATGGACCTGGGTGAAAATGCGTATGAGTATGAACACCGCAAATCGGTTCTGCTGGTAGTTGGCGTAAACGGGGTGGGCAAAACGACCACGATCGGAAAGCTGGCAGCTCAGTATCATCAGCAGGGCAAAAAGGTCATTCTGGCAGCAGCGGATACCTTCCGTGCAGCAGCCGTTGCACAGCTTGCAGAATGGGCAAAACGAGCCGATGTTGATATGATCAGCCAGGGTGAGGGCGCTGACCCGGCAAGCGTTGTATACGATGCCGTACAGTCTGCCAAAGCCAAACATGCCGATATTCTGATCTGTGATACCGCAGGCCGTCTTCATAATAAGAAGAACCTGATGGAGGAATTAAAAAAGATCAACCGTGTAATTGACCGGGAATATCCCGATGCTTACCGGGAAACACTTGTCGTGCTGGATGGCACAACCGGTCAGAATGCGCTGGTACAGGCCAGACAGTTTAAAGAAACCGTTGATATTTCCGGTATTATCCTGACCAAAATGGACGGCACTGCAAAAGGCGGAATCGCGGTTGCAATCCAGTCCGAGCTGGGAGTTCCGGTAAAATATATCGGTATCGGTGAAAAAATCGAAGATTTGCAGAAATTTAACCCCGACAGCTTTGTAAATGCTCTTTTTGATGTGAAGCATGAGGAAGAAAACGTGGATTAATCTGTAACAGAGGATTCATCTATAGCAGAAAATTAACATATAGCAGAAAGTTTATCTATAGAAAAAGATTAACA
>JAUNPP010000100.1 GCA_030536685.1 Lachnospiraceae bacterium | reverse complement strand
TCATAAAGGCTGTACAACAAGTAAATCGGACCATAAAATTCAAGTGCCAGCTGCTCTGCCTTCTCCTCATCATTTACCAGCCCCAGGAAAATCTCTTTCATATAAGCAACCGGGCTCGATGTCAGATACTTCTGGTATAGTTCACTCATTTCCTGGCTGCGAAATTGTTCCAGCGTCAGCATTTTGCGGAAGAGGGAAGAAAACTCATCTTCCGTCCAATGCCGGAACTGTGCCTTACTGTAGGTTCGGATCTGGTCAAGTGGGAGTGTCTTATAAGCATCTACGATTTTCTCCATATCTCCCTCCGGCATTTCATATTCTTTTGCCCGCTCACGATCCATCTCATCCATCCTCTCCAGAATGCTGTCGAAAATATCGCGTTTACTCTTGTAGTGTTTATAGAGCGCACTTTTTACCATTCCCAGCTCGCCTGCGATCTGGCTGACAGAAACAGCCTCGAATCCATTCCTTGCGAAAAGCTTAAGCGCAGTGAGCAAAATATTCTCTTTCGTCTCCATTTATATATCCGCCTTTCTTTTTAGAGAACCATCGTTCACCTATATTATAGTGAACGACGGTTCTCTTGTCAAGACTTTTTTAAAAATGCGAATCCATATAATTATTTGCACTGCAATAAAGCAGAATCATGGCCACGGTGAAGAAGTGCTTTCTTTTAAATACTCATTTCCCCACTTACACATTTCGTCAAGAATAGGAACGAGTGTTTTTCCAAAATCCGTCAATGAATATTCTGTCTTAGGAGGAACAACCGGGTAGACGGTTCTGTTTATCAATCCATCTCGTTCTAATTCCCGCAACTGTTGAGCTAACATTTTATCTGTTGCTCTTGGTACACGTTTATGTAATTCATTATACCTTAACGTACCATTCATTAAATGCCATAAAATGACTGCTTTATATTTTCCACCTATAAGCTGTATCGTTGCTTCCACGGGACAAGTAAATGTGCTTTTACATATTTCCTGCATATCTGACTCCTTACTTACTTTTTGGGAAGTATATACCCAAAAAGTGCATTCTTGCGTTTTTATCTGTTTGAAATATAATTATATCGTAACTCGATTTCAAGTACAATAAAAATTGTTTATCAGAAAGGAAGGAACACGAAATGGATTTTTTAAGTATTGCAAAATCACGTTATTCTGTACGCAGCTATACAGATAAGAAAGTGGAAAAAGAAAAGCTGGACAAAATTTTAGAAGCTGCTCATATCGCACCGACAGCAGCCAACTTACAGCCTGTACGTCTGCTTGTCGTGCAGGAAGAAAATGGACTTGCAAAAATAGGGAAAGCCGCAAATATTTATCATGCACCATTAGCGATTATCGTTTGCAGCGACCATTCAAAGGCATGGAAACGCCCCTTTGACGGAAAAAAGACAGTTGACATTGACGCTTCGATTGTAACCGACCACATGATGTTAGAAGCAACGGAATTAGGTTTAGGAAGCGTTTGGGTGTGCTTTTTCAAGCCGGACGTAATCAAAAAAGAGTTTGATTTACCCGACAACCTTGAGCCTGTCAACCTCCTGGTATTAGGGTATTCAAACGAGCAGCCCGCTGATACAGAACGTCATTCTACCCAACGTATCTCTCTTTCTGAATTAGTATCCTACGAGAATTTATAAATAAGCGTATATTCTTTTTCAATGTTGTCTTTCGTCACCTGTGTATATTCCATTTACACAATTCCAGCAATAAGAATCAATGCCGCAGCAAAGCATCCTATATACCCTTTTCCAGGTCCTGCTTCAGACTGTCAGAGAAGCTTTCCACATGGGTATTCAAAAGGGCTGGCATGGACGGTGTAACTCTTGCATTTTTCTCATTTTCCAAAGCAAGAGCACATTCACCGAGAATAGACAGCAGAACGCTTTTCTCAAAGGCATCAAACGGCTGCCCGTTCATAACGATTCCGACGACACCGTATACCTGGCTGTTCACCCGAACAGCCAGGTATAAACATTTTGCATTGGAAAGAGTTTCTGTTGTCGCTCCGGCGTGTTTATTATTTTTGAGTACCCATTCCGCAACTGCCTTTTCATTATCGGAGGTACAGCTTTCATCAAAAATGCCTTCCGCGGCCGAAAAGATATGAGGCTCTCCCACCAGCTCATTTTCTGCCAGATAAAACACGATGTCTTTTCCTAACAGCTTAATTAACTGACTGGACGCAGCGGATACAATTTCATTGCGGCTTTTGGCCTGCTGTAAAAGCTGATTCGTATCAAAAAGAACCTTTGTGCGATAGGCAGTCTGTGCAGACTGCCTGGCCTGATTCTTTAATTTTAATGTGAGCGAACCAGTGAGAAAAGCTGCTAAAAACATAATTACAAAGGTCACAGGATATCCCTGATCATACGCCTGCAATGTAAATTTCGGTTCGGTAAAGAGAAAGTTAAAAACCAAAACACTTGCGATGGAAGAAATCAGGCTGTAAATCCGATGATTTGTAATGACGGCTGCTAAAAGCACACCGAGCACATAGACCATGATAATATTAGCATCCTCAAAACCCAGTTTTTCAAAAGCTGTGCCGATCAGGCTGGATATCAGCAAAATGCCAGTGCATTTCAATAGATCGGAGGCGGAAAAAATAATGCCGTTTTCGCACTTCTTCTTTTTTTCCCTGTATGCAGATACACCTGACACCGAATCGGGTATGATATGAACATCCAGGTTCGGAGCTGCCGAAATCAGTTTTTCAGTCAGAGTAGGCTTGCTGAATAAATTCTTCCTTGTAACAGAACTTCGCCCGATTACAATTTTCGATACGCCGGATAATCGGGCAAATTCTGCAATTTGAAACGACACATCTTCGCCGTAAACCGTTTCGATTTTTGCACCGAGCTGTTCGGCAAGGCGCATGTTGGAACGCAGGCGCTTCTGATTGTCTTCCTCCATGGAGGCGAAATCCGGTGTCTCTACAAACAACGCCGTGAAGGCGCCGCGGAATGCGCCTGCCATCCTTGCCGCGGTGCGTATGATTTTCGCATTGGAGGGGGAAGAAGAAAGGCAAACCAAAATATGTTCATCCGTATGGTAATCGCTGCGGTTTTTGATCCGTGCATTTTCCGTCAGAATATTCATCCGATCCGCACAGCGACGCAGCGCGATTTCCCGCAATGCCGTTAAATTTTCTATGGTAAAAAAGTTCTCAACAGCCCGCTTTGCCTGCGTTTCTTTATAAACATTTCCGCTCTTCAGCCGATTGATCAAATCCTGCGGTTCAATATCCACCAGTTCAACCTGATCGGCATTGTCAAATACAGAATCCGGAATACGCTCCCGTACCAAAACTTCTGTAATCGAAGCAACCATATCGTTCAAACTCTCAATATGCTGCACATTGACTGTAGTATACACGTCAATTCCTGCTTTTAAAAGCTCCTCAATATCCTGATACCGTTTTGTATGGCGGCAGTTTTCAGCATTGGTATGAGCCAGTTCGTCCACAAGAAGAAGCTGCGGCTTTCTCGCAATCGCCGCATCAAGGTCAAATTCATGAAGGGTAATGCCATTATATTTCATATTCAATACAGGCAGAAGCTCCAGACCATTCAAAAGCGCCGCCGTTTTCGGACGTGCATGGGGCTCTATATACCCGGCAACTACATCGATTCCGTGTCTTTTTGCCGCATGGGCGGCTTTTAACATAGCATAAGTTTTGCCAACACCGGCAGCATATCCGAAAAAGATTTTCAAATGTCCTCTTGATCGATTTTGTTCTTCTTTACGGATTACCTTTAACAATTCATCCGGATTTTGTCTGCTTTCGTCCATACGGCCGCCTCCTTGTATAAAAACATTTTAACCGAAAATAAACAGATTCAGGAAACGTATTTTTAACCCCTAAGCTTCCCTGCCTGTAAGCTATTTCAAAATTCCATCCAGCATCAGATTCACTTCAAGTACATTGACGGTTTCTTCGCCGAACAATCCCAGGAACCTGCCATCGGTACATTTTTCGATGATTTCTCTGACTTCATCCTCTCCCATATCATTGGCTGCTGCAATCCGTGCCGCCTGATATTGTGCCGCTGCCGGAGATATATGCGGGTCAAGTCCGCTGCCGGAGCAGGTTACAAGATCAACAGGAATTGCCGTTTCCTCCATATCGGGATTTGCTGCGCGGAGCATTTCCACACGCTCGGCTACCAGCGCTTCGTACTCCTTGCCTGCCGGACTTAAATTTGACGGCGCCGCATACATCAGCATTTTACCGCTATCGTCCTTGTAAGTGGATACATCCACATTCATAATGCGCCCCCACATATGCGCTTCGTCGGTATATTGCTGACCAAGCAGCTCGCAGCCGTATTTTTTGCCGTCAGCCTCGATTATACTGCCGTTTGCTTTCTCAGGGAAGATAAGCTGTGCAATCCCTGTTACAATACCTGTATAAACCACCCCGCAAAGCACGGTAAAGATCAGAAATATCGTTGCCGCTTCCGGCAGCACATTTTTTAAAATTTTCATTGTGATACCTCCTTATGCCAGCCCGAACAGAACCAGCAGCATATCGATCAGTTTAACAAAGATAAACGGCGCTGCGAGGCCGCCCAGACCATAAATCAAAAGATTACGTGACAGCAATTTTCCTGCCGGAACCTCACGATATTTCACACCTTTCAGCGCCAGCGGAATCAGTGCGATAATAATCAGCGCGTTATAAATAATGGCAGAAAGCACTGCGCTCTGCGGTGAATGCAGGCCCATAATGTTGAGCGCTGACAGTCCCGGATAAAGTCCCATAAACAGCGCAGGAATAATAGCAAAATATTTTGCTACATCGTTGGCAATGGAGAAGGTCGTAAGACTGCCTCTCGTCATCAAAAGCTGCTTGCCGATTCGGACAATGTCGATCAGCTTCGTAGGCGAAGAATCCAGGTCGACCATATTACCGGCTTCCTTTGCCGCCTGTGTGCCGGTGTTCATGGCAACTGCAACATCTGCCTGCGCCAGAGCCGGCGCATCATTCGTTCCATCCCCCGTCATAGCAACAAGATGTCCCTTTGCCTGAAAATCACGAATCATTTGAAGCTTTCCTTCCGGCGTAGCCTCTGCAAGAAAATCATCTACACCGGCTTCGGCCGCAATCGCTGCCGCTGTCATAGGGTTATCACCGGTAATCATAATGGTCTTGATACCCATTTTACGAAGGTCGGCAAATTTCTCCTGAACTCCCTGCTTGATGATGTCCTTCAGATGAATCACGCCAAGGATCTTATGATTCTTTGCAACAACCAGCGGAGTGCCGCCCTGTTTCGCAATGTCCTGCACCACCCGCTCGCATTCTTCTGAATAAATACCGCCAAAGTTCGTTACATACTGCTGCATGGCCTCGGCTGCGCCTTTTCGGATTTCATTGCCATCATAATTAACACCGCTCATTCGGGTTTTCGCAGTAAAAGGGATAAAGGTCATATTTTTATTCGAAAGGCTTCTGCCTCGGATTCCGAACTTCTCTTTTGCCAAAATAACAACGCTTCGTCCCTCTGGTGTTTCATCGGCAAGAGAGGAAAGCTGCGCCGCATCGGCAACCTCCCGCTCGCTTGCACCGTCAACAGGGATAAAAGCGTGCGCCTGCCGATTGCCGAGTGTAATGGTACCCGTCTTATCCAGCATAAGAATATCCACATCACCTGCTGCTTCAATCGCTCTGCCGCTCATTGCAAGTACATTTGCCTGATTCAGTCTGCTCATTCCCGCAATACCGATAGCGGAAAGTAAAGCGCCAATCGTAGTGGGCGCAAGGCAGACAAGCAAAGCGACCAAGGTTGTAACAGAAGTCGGATTTTCAATTCCTGCCTGTTTGGCTGAAAAAGCCGAATAGGTGTAGAGCGACATTGTAACAAGGATAAAAATGATAGACAGCGCCACAAGGAAAATTTGCAGTGCGATTTCATTTGGCGTCTTTTTTCGGGCAGCGCCCTCCACCATAGCGATCATTTTGTCCAGAAAGCTTTCGCCGGCTTCGCTGGTGATCTGCACCACAATCCAGTCGGAAAGCACCGTTGTACCACCGGTAACGGCGCTTCTGTCGCCGCCCGCTTCACGGATGACCGGCGCAGATTCGCCGGTGATGGCGCTTTCATCTACAGATGCAGCGCCTTCCACAACTTCACCGTCACCCGGGATCTGTTCACCTGCTTTTACAAGAACAAAATCGCCTTTTTTCAGGCTGACAGAAGATACGACAGTTATTTGCTCTTTCTTTTCAGGCGACAAAATTTTATGTGCTTCTACATCCTTTTTCGCAGCACGCAGAGAATCCGCCTGTGCTTTTCCTCTGCCTTCTGCAATAGCTTCTGCAAAATTTGCAAAAATACAGGTAAACCAGAGAATGACTGCGATTGCCAGCGTATATCCGCTGGAAACATCCTGCCAGCCAAACAGGGATATGATCCAAAGTCCGGTCGTCAGAATGGCTGAAATGTATACCAGAAGCATAACCGGGTTCTGCACCTGTGTTTTTGGATTTAACTTTATAAACGAATCTTTTATAGCTCTGCCGAGCATCTTTTTGTCGGCAAAAGCACTTTTTGTTTTTGATTCCATAACAGTGCCTCCTTAAATCGTATTACTGAAAAACTCTGCCAGCGGGCCAAGCGCCAATGCCGGGAAGAAACTCAATGCGCCTACCAGCAGCACAATGAAGATCAGCAGAAATACAAACATACCGTTTGCGGTAGAAAGCGTACCGGCTGTCGCTGCAATTTTTTTCTTCCCTGCAAGACTGCCTGCGATTGCCAGCGTGCCGATAATGGGCAGAAAACGGGCAAACAGCATGACAAAACCGAGAGAAACATTCAAAAATACGGTGTTCGCATTAAAACCGGCAAAAGCAGAGCCGTTGTTGCCGCCGCAGGAAGAATAGCTGTATAGCAGCTCTGAAAATCCATGCGCGCCGCTGTTATTCAGACTCTCTGCAACCCCCGGCGCTACTGCTGCAATACCGCTGCCAATCAAAATGGCAATCGGCGTAGCCAGACAAACCAGTACCGACCATTTCATTTCATAAGGTTCGATCTTCTTTCCTAAAAATTCCGGCGTTCTGCCCACCATAAGACCGGCAATAAATACTGTCAGAATCGCAAATGCCAGCATACCATAAAGTCCGCAGCCTACACCTCCGAAGATAACCTCGCCAAGCTGCATCAGCAGCATGGTTACCATACCGCCAAGCGGTGTGTAGCTGTCGTGCATGGAATTGACCGAGCCGTTGGAAGCCGCCGTTGTAAATGCTGCCCAGGTGGAGGAGGAAGCAATACCGAATCGGGTTTCCTTACCCTCCATATTGCCGCCGGCCTGATTTGTCATTGAAATATCAACTCCGTCCTGCGCAAGCTGCAAAGTCGCGGTCTGCTCGCTGACTGCAATAGAACCGAGCGCCAGAACAAGACAAATAAACATCGCCGCAAAAATTGCAGTACCCTGTTTTTTGTTTTTCACTGCTTTTCCAAATGTAAAACAAAGCGCCGCCGGAATCAGCAGAATTGACAGCATTTCAATCATATTTGTAAAAGCGTTCGGATTTTCAAGCGGATGCGCAGAGTTGACGCCCATATAGCCGCCGCCGTTTGTGCCGGTCTGTTTAATAGCCACCTGGCTTGCTGCCGGTCCCATAGGAACAAATTGTTCTGTCACAATTTCTGCATCCGGAATAACCTTTCCATCAACCATAACTGTATTCGATTCCAGGTCAATTTCCGCGCTTTCAAGGATTTCTCCTTCTGCACTGACTGCAATCGGCTCAACAAGAGATACGGTTTCTGCACCTTTCAGGTTCTGAATAACACCGCCGCCAACCAGCAGCAAAGAAATTATAAGGTTTAATGGAATCAGAAGGTAAAGGATCGTTCTTGTAATATCCACCCAAAAGCTTCCCAGTCCATCGGTTTTCACCTTTATAAAACCACGAATCAGAGCAAACAATACGGCAATGCCGGTAGCCGCAGATACAAAGTTCTGAACCGTCAGCCCAACAGCCTGCGTCAGATAACTCAGTGTAGCCTCTCCGCTGTAAGCCTGCCAGTTTGTATTGGTAATAAAACTGGCAGCCGTATTAAAGGACAAATCCCATTTCACACCCGGCAGTCCCTGCGGATTTCCCGGAAGAGCCCCCTGCAGAAGCTGTAAAAGAAACAGAAACACAAGACCTGTACCAGAAAAAATGAGCACCGAAGCAGTATACTTTTTCCAGTTCATCTGCTCCTCCTTATCCACCCGCATCACTTTATACACAGCATTTTCACATGGGGTAAGAATCCCGGACAAAAAGGTTTTTTCACCATCCATCACTTTTTTGATATATGCTCCCAGCAAAACTGCCAGGACAACGAGAACGGCAAGATAAAAAACATATTGAATCACTGCACTCATTATTGCAAATCTCCCTTCATTAAAATATAAACATAATAGATCAGCAGTGCAACTGCACACAGGCCTATCAGACCTACGATTACACTCATAATGCTACCTCCTTCACTTTCACAAAAAATGTTCTGTATTTCGGTCAGATTTATTTGATTTCACCATAACCCTCATAAATCATCCCTCTTTACGCTAGTAAAGGATAACACCAGGAAAATTAAAATGGGAAAAAGGAGTAGGAATTTGGAATTAAGATACTCTAAATATCTGAAAGCTGTAATGATAGCAGTGCATTCTGAAAAGCAAATAAGCAAGTTATGCAAATAAACAATCTATACAAATAAACAATCTATGGAAATACAAAAAACTCTGTGCGAAAGATTTCTCAATCACACAGAGTTCTTCACTCTGCCATTTCAGCTCGCCGTCACATTTACCATTTCAGCTCGCCATCGCCTCCCATTAGCCTTGTCATTTTCTCAATCTGCCTCTCGATCCGCCCCTTGCAGACTTGTATCCTGGCCAGCTTCTGCATACAGATCCAGTAGTTTTTATCTCTTACGCTATCAGCTTCTTCTATCCGCTTTCTGATTTCATTTTCATCCAGCTTCCAGTCTGCCCTGATTTTCCCTTTATACAGACATCTTGCAATCTCCTGCTGCACTTTTGTGCTGTTATTTTTCCGGCTCATGCGATGAAAAACGATTTCTGCAGCCCGGTCATAATCATCATGCCCAAAACGCCCTGTTTCTGAGTCGTATTCGAGTTCAAAGATCCTGCTCGTTTCCGCAGCAGGCAGAAAACATTGATCCTCAGAGGTTTCTGCCGCATGCAGATAGTATAAGGATGCTCTTTTTTTCCCGTCCGCTCTTCTGATAATTCTGCCAAGACGCTGCGTGCGCTGCCTTTGCACCGATGTACCGGAAAGAATGATTCCTACAGAAGCATCAGGAACATCAATGCCTTCATCCATTGATTTGCACGCTACTAAAATTCTGCTTTCTCCGTGTCTGAATCTTTCCAGTGCATTTTTATTGGCCTGACTGCCCATTTGCGAATGATACCGTCCGACTTTTCCCGGAAAATGTTCCTGAAGCATTCTGTATAATTCCTCTGCCTGATTGATCCGCTCACCAAAAACAATAATTTTCTGCTGTATTCCAAGCATTTCTATCAAATGAAAAGCGCACCGGTTTCTTGCGGCGGCCAGGCATACCGTTGACTGCCTTTTATACGACAGACTCATATAAAGTGCCGCTTCCTTTGCCCCGGCTGATTTCTTATTCCCGGCTATGACACGCAGCTCCTCATATAGCTCCTTTTTATTTTTGCCGTGCAGTCCCGGATTTCTCTTTAGCAGCTTTCTGTACAGAATCAGCATATCAGATGTCAGTTTCTCATATTCATCTCTTTCCTCCGGCAGCAAAGATACTTCGATATGATAAATGTCATATCCGCAGACAGTCTGAGCTTCCAGTGCCTTCTTAATTCCGTAGTTGCAGATCCGTCTGCCAAGAACAGCAGTTAAATCCTTTCCCGCCTGCCCCAAAGGCATAGTCGCAGACAGTCCCATCGCAAAAAACTGTGACTCATATTGTTTTATATAAGGAAAAAACTCAAAAATAAGCTGATTTTCTCCACTTACATAATGGTGACATTCGTCTGCTATCAAAAATACCTGTTCACCGTTTTTCAAATCCGATAAAATCTGCCTTGCCAGTTCATATCTGGCAGAATTGACCACATAGATCATATATCTGCGGTTTGACGGAGATTTTCGACCGCCACCCCGCAAACCAATCTCCTCATTTCGTTTATTTTCGAAAAAGGATCTCAAAGCGCTGCTCCACTGCTGCATCAAAGCCTTCGTTGGAACCACAATTTTTACCAGAACCCTTTTTCCTGTCTTTTTTTCAAGCCGTTCAACCGCTTCCAGAGCAAGTACTGTTTTCCCGGAACCGGTTACTGCCTGTACGATTCCTCTGCCATTATTGGCAAACCATTTTTCCAGGCAATCCTCCTGCCACGGATAAAGAGCATGTTTCATATGATACTTCCTTTGATTTCCTGTATTTTTTATTATTTTATCATACAGGGTACTGTTTTGAAAGAATCGGTTGAAAAACATTTCCATATCAGATATACTTTTCTTATCGTTTATTCCCGTACCGTACACTCGCTGTCCCAGCACAGGAAAACATGAATTAACAGAAAACACCGGTACTGATTAATACCCTGACGGGAGAAATACATTTTCTCCCTTATTATACTGCAAAGGATGACCATTATGAATTATGAAGATTTATACCTGACACTTCAGCCTCAGGAAAAAAATGTTAAAGATAAGCTTTCTGCCCTTCAGAAGCTTTTTAAAGCCATCAGCCGTGAAACAGAAGGCGGTGATATCAAAAGCCTGATAAAAGACCTGAATGCTCTGGCCGAGACAGCCTCTGCACTTTCCGATGATATCACGCAGGTACAGGATACAGTTTCTGCATTTGACACTGCCTCCTATTTTGAAAGCGGAGAGTTTGCTGATCAGATGCTTTCCATCTGCAGGGAGCAGAATGTCAACGTCAGAGGAGAGTTTCCCGTCTATGAAATGTTCCCCTATCGCGTAAAACTTGACACCGAAAATCAGGATATCTATCTCGATCGCAAAAAAATCCCGTGTGTACGTCCCAAAAGCTTCGTTGAGCTTGTAAAAAAAGGGCAGGATAAACTTACCAAGGCTACTTTTAACGCGCAGACATTTCTTAACGAGCTGTCCGAAGCATACGATCTGGCAATTATGAAGGCAAAAAAGCAACCCGGATATGACATTTATCTTACAAATCTCTATAAGATTCTGGTGCCCATGAGCCGTTACCGCAAAGATTATGATCAGCAGAGCTTTGCCTTTGACCTTGCAAGACTTTATTCTTCTGATGTCCAGGAAACAAAAAACGGAAAACATTTCCAGTTTGGTCCCAGCAGAAAGCAGAATAAGGCAATCCGTATTCTGGATCAAAACGGACAGGAGCAGTATCTTTCCACCATTCGCTTTTATGAAGGTGAAACTTCTTTGTTCACCGCTGAAGATCAGGCAGAAAAGAGGTAAATATGACAGCCACAATCAACCCGCATAGCAGCGGTATTCATTTTCTTACCGATTTCTGGCAGGAAAAATATCTCCGGGAGTACATTAAAGACGGCGGAAGTAAAATCAAATTTGTCACCGGAAGAGCCGGAAGCGGAAAAACCTACTTTCTGCAGCAGCTCACCCGGATTGCGCAAAAAGAAAACTACAAAACTGTTTCATTTTCCGCTCAGGATATCTGGATGCACGATTTCAAAGAAATTTACATTGAAATTTTCCGGCAGTGCGATATTCTCAGCTGCCTGGAAGCCGCCAGCCGCCACCTGATCCGGGAAATGGGTTTTGACTGGAAGGAAATTCCCGAAGGAATGAAATTCATCGACTATCTCTCGCAGAATGACATGGCCGATGCGCTGACCCGGCGCGAAATCCGCTCCCAGTTAAAACAGATTTTTCTGGATAATCCTATGCTGGATAACAATTTTGCTCTGGCCTGCAGTATGCTGACCGGAAGTATTCTGGGATATCCCATTTTGGAGGAACAAAACTGCGAAATGCTTCTTGCATGGCTTGAAGGCGACCGTACTATAAAGCTTTCACAGCTTCGCACGCTCGGCTTTTACCCCAGCAGAATCACAAAATATAACGCAAGACATATGCTGCGCTCCCTCGCTGAGATCATCCGCATGGGTGGTTTTTCAGGTCTTTTTATTACAATAGACGACCTGGAAGCTCTCATCAGCCGTTCCAGTCTGATACCGGTTCACTACACCAAAATGAAGCGCGAGGACACTTACGAAAGCATCCGACAGCTTATCGATGACATCGACAGCATGAAAAATATCATGTTTATTTATGCCTTTGACCGTGAATTGATCGACAACGAAAATGCCGGTTTAAAATCCTACCAGGCTCTCTGGATGCGGATTCAAAACGAAATTGTAAGCGAACGCTTCAACCGTTTTACCGATATGGCAGACCTCGACCGTCTGGCAGCCCAGGAATATACGCCTGAAGTTATTATCGCTATTTCCCGGGCTCTGGCAGAACAGAAAAGAAATATGCCGGTCGCTCCTTTAGATTTATCTGCCGCCGAAGAAATCCTGCGCCAGTCTCACACCGGCTCTGCAGGTATTCCGAAACTCATTAAGATTGCTATGCAGGAGCAGACAATGCAGGAGCAGA
>JAUNPP010000099.1 GCA_030536685.1 Lachnospiraceae bacterium | reverse complement strand
TGCGTTCGATCCGAGCGAGAGCGCGTCCCCGAACAGGATATTACTGTAATGGAGCGTTCCCACACGTTTCCCAATATACTGCTGTCATAAAATTCTGAACAGCTGTGGGAAGATGATAACTTTACATTACTTTGCGGCAAGTTTTACATATATTTTATAAGTATTTTTGAAACTGTTGTTACAATGCAGATGAGTTTGGGATGGCAGTGCTGCCTGGTAATGGAAAGCGGGCCAGCCGGAACTTAATTCGTATGGGAATCGTCATTTAAAAGGAGGTTAGCTATGAAAGCTAAAAAGTTAATGACAGCATCTTTGGTTATGGGGCTTATGGCATCAACGGTATGCACCCCGGTATTATCAGCATCT
This sequence comes from Lachnospiraceae bacterium, assembly GCA_030536685.1. GTDB lineage: Bacteria > Bacillota > Clostridia > Lachnospirales > Lachnospiraceae > TWA4. The sequence continues at coordinate 12,338 of JAUNPP010000099.1, read as the reverse complement.
GCAGCAGGACAGAAGAGCTATGGCGGAGAAGTGGATGTTAGAGAAAGTACATTTAAAGATGATACGGAAGCGAGCAAGGCATTTCAGGACTGGAAGAATGGTATCTGGCAGACAGAAAAGGCGGATTCAGGAAAGATCGCGCTGACTCCCGGTGCAGAGGAAACGGACCTGAATTTTGCATGGTACAGCAAAGAAGCCGGTACTCCTGCTGTAAAAATCTGGAAAAAGAACCAGAAGACTAAAACGGAGAAGGTTGTAAAGGGAAATGCAGTTTCCATTAACCAGGAAAACTGGCAGGGAAATGTATACAAAGCCTCCAATAAGGTTTCAGTTGAAAATTATTTAAAACAGAATACAGTATATGAATATCAGTATACAGATAACTACGATGGCGGCAATACAGTATGGTCAGAGGCTGAAACTTACAAGACCGGCAAATTTTCTTCTTTCACAGCTATTTTAACAGGTGATCCGCAGATTGGCGCATCAGGAAGCAGCGATGATCAGAGCGCAAATGACAGCAGTGCGGCAAGAGATGCTTATAACTGGAACCGCACAATGGAAAGCGCTGTTAAGACAGCTCCAAACGCAGCCTTCCTTTTATCTGCCGGTGACCAGATTGATAAAAGCGGTGTTTCAAAAGTGGAAGATAAAAAGACAAGGGAAAGTGAGTATGCGGGATATTTATATCCGGCTGCATTCAGAAGCCTTCCGATTGCATCTACAATCGGTAACCATGATACCAACGGTGTTGATTATACTTACCATTTTAATAATCCCAATGCGGAAGATATGCTCGGAAGCACAGCAGCAGGCGGCGATTATTACTTCTCCTACGGTGATGTTCTGTTTATCAGCTTAAACAGCAATAACCGTAATCAGGAAGAACATCGTACTCTGATGAAAAAAGCAGTGGAAAGTCACAAAGATGCAGCATGGAAGATTGTTGTTTTCCACAGCGATATCTATGGATCAGGTGAACCTCATGCGGATACAGATGCATCCAGCAACCGAATCATTTTTGCTCCTTTAATGGATGAATTTGATGTGGATGTCTGCCTGACAGGACATGATCATACTTATTCCAGAAGTTATCAGATCTACAACGGAAATGTAGTGGATTATGATATTTCAGGAGGCTCTGTAAAAAATCCCGAAGGAACTCTGTACATTACAACCGGTTCCGGCTCCGGCAGCAAATACTACAACCTGTTAAATTACACACCTTACTATATTGCAGAAAGAACAAACGTCTGTCTGCCTGCATATTCTACCCTGAAGTTTACAAAGAATTCCTTTACCATCTGTACTTATGATTACGAAGGAAATCAGTATGCGGATGCTTTTACCATTAATAAGGGAAAAGAGACAACCTTTGATGAACTGGAAGAAAAGGTAGAAGCAATTGACGAGAAGAAATATACAAAAGAAAGCGTAGCTGCTGTAAAAACAGCATTTTCTGAATTGCAGGCAATGTATGAAATTACAGAGGATCCGGGAGCAGATTTTGCAATCGCAAACTATGGTACGGAAAATGATCCTTTATCCGGCTACGGTTCAGTTGATTCAGAATATCGCGATACGGAAACATCACCCGATGAAGTTTTCAACCGTCTGAAACGCGGATTTTCTACTCTGCTCGATAAGACTATTTACCAGCAGCTGGATGGCAAAGAACTTCCCATCGTAGATGCGGATGATTATGAAGATGCAAAAGATCAGGTAGTAACCGCCCTGCATCATCTGAAAAAGGCAAAAAAGGTTAATAAATAAAATACTGATAGGAATCAGGTAGTGTAAACGGAGTGTAAGGTGGAGAGTCGAAAAAAGAAAAGGGCATTTATTTTCGGAATTTATGCCACTGTAATTGTAATATTAGCTGCTGTAATGATATTTTACAGTAAAGTGGAAAGAACGCCGCTTGTGGCAGAGGATGATACGGAATTTGCCAAAGCTGTTGTTTTAAATGTAGTCAGTGAGGAGTCCGCGCAGGACGGAATGGATGCAGGCAATCAGCAGCTGGTTCTGAAAATCACATCCGGCAATTATAAAGGGATGGTGGTGGAAGGAAGCAGCATGAATGGATATCTCTATGGTGCATATTGTGAAAAAGACACCAAAGTCATTGTCCGTTTAAGTGAATATGAAGGTACTGTATCGGCAAGTGTTTATAATTATGATCGTGAACTGCCGATTCTGCTGATTGTTGTGTTTTTCCTTGCGGTTATGTGGGTCGTAGGTGGAAAACGGGGCATCCATTCTATTACAGCGCTGGTATTTACATTTTTCATGATTCTGACCCTTTACATTCCTCTGATGTATATTGGCTGGTCGCCGTTTGTCGCAGCTGTGTTATGCGTAATATTGATTACAACGCTGTCACTGCTGCTGATCGGCGGCGCTGCCAGAAAAACAATATGTGCGATTGCGGGAACTGTGGCCGGTGTGGTAGCTGCCGGTGTGATTGCGCAGCTTTTCGGAAATGCAGCCCATATCAGCGGATACAATGTGGAAAATATCGAAACCCTGGTTTATATTGGGCAGAATACAAAGCTGAATATTGGAGAAATGCTGTTTTCCGGAATTTTAATTTCTTCCCTGGGAGCAGTTATGGATGTAGCGATGTCTGTATCCTCTGCTCTTTCTGAAATCTGTGAAAAATCACCGGACATTTCCAGAAAAGAGTTGTTTAAGTCCGGAATGCGGATTGGGCGTGACATGATCGGAACCATGTCAAATACATTAATTTTAGCTTACGTCGGAAGTTCGGTAAATACACTGATGATCATTTACGCCTATCAGTATTCGGCTCATCAGGTTATGGGCATGTATTCGATCGGAATTGAAATCATGCAGAGCCTGTCGGGCACACTGGGAATCATATTAACAGTTCCGTTTGTGTCAGCTGTATCAGCATATCTATATAAAAAACAGAAATAAGAAACAATAATTATATTTAACAGAAAAAGACTGTGTACAAACAAAGTATACAGTCTTTTCTGACGCTGTTTTGATGAAATAGACATATTTCTGGAAGATTGTCAAGTAATTTATGAAAATATAAAAAATACATAATTCATAAAAAATAAAAATAAAAACGGCAGAATGCATAGGGTGAAAACGTTAAAATTCAAAAAAATCTGGACTATATGCACAAAAGGAAAAAAGAAAAATGGGTTTTTATACAAAAAAAGACCATAAAATTAGTGCGATTATCTAATAACGGTAAAAAGTGTAAATAAAATAAATTTTTTTAAGAAAACTATTGTAAGTTTTTGCTAAATGTGATATGATTCTATATAAGATATGGTTAATGAACGCAATGCAGAAGCGGTGATAACAAATATGGGGGGTTAGAGCTGTGATGTGTTGTTGGGAAAGCAGATGGAAGATAAGATATGAAACGGAGAGTATATCTGTATGTGCATCGGATAGCTGTGTGTGATGGGTAGGCACATAGCGTGCAGGTTTTGACCGGCATCTGGTAATCATCGGTATCAGGATGAAGTTTTGTATGGGACGGAAATTCTGAAATTTGTGGAATCATGACCTATTTACTTATAACAGGTGCAGGATTCATGTGCGGAGTCCTGCATCTGTTTTTATGCTGTCCGGCTGGAGTTACGTTTCCAGCTGTGAACAGCAATCGGCTGTCTGAAGGACACTGTTTCAGATCGGAATGCTTTTGCAAAAATGATGTACAGGGTATAAAAATTATAAAGTGAGGAAATCAAATGAGTAAACAATTCTGGAAACCGGGAAATATGCTGTATCCGGTACCGGCTGTAATGGTCAGCTGTAAACTGGGAGATGAAAAACCGAATATCATTACTGTTGCGTGGACATCTACATCCTGTTCTTCACCTGCGATGGTATCCATTTCCATTCGCCCGGAACGCTATTCCCATCATATTATTAAAGAATCCGGTGAATTTGTAGTAAATCTGGTTACGAAGGATCTTGTGTATGCATCCGATTACTGTGGTGTCAGATCCGGACGAGATGTGGATAAATTTAAGGAAATGAACCTGACTCCACTGGAGCCGCATACAGGAAGTGTGCCGGGCATCAGCGAAAGCCCTGTTAATATTGAATGTAAAGTAGTTCAGATCATTCCGCTTGGAAGTCATGATCTGTTTATCGGAGAGGTAACCGGTGTTACGGTAGATGACCGGTATATGGATAAAAACGGAAAATTCCACTTGAGCAAAGCCGGACTTGCTGTTTATTCTCACGGAGAATATTACGGGCTGGGAGAAAAAATCGGAAAGTTCGGATATTCGGTAGCGAAGAAAAAAAAGAAAAAGAGATAGTTCTCTGATTGAAAGTCGTGAACTATCTCTGGAATGACGTTTGCAGCAGGAACGCCGATGCATTCTTGAATTAATTCATGTCTTCAGTTTTTTCGGAGCTTTTTTTCAGAGCTTTTTTTCTGCGGTTCTGGCTGGCGATGATACCTCCGATCCTCCCGCTTTCCTGAGCGGAGAGGGCGCCCCAGCCGCCGGTTACAATTTTCTCCGATATTCCAAGCTCTTTTGCAATTTCAAATCGTATAAGTTCTTTGGGTGTGAGACGCTCAAAGTCAAATTCTTTTTTTCGTTTAGCCATAGCATCCTCCTGTGATATATTTTAATACAGTGTCTGCATAATTCAGGATAATATTCTCAGATACGAACGTTTCGTTTCGTCATATTTTGTGATAAAATGATATCAGGGTCAAAAGGTCTAAATGCCGTTGTGCCTGCACAAAAAGGCATTTAACTTTGGAATCCGTGATATCAAATCAGAAGGCATTAAAATGCCCAAATTTATATGGAGATGAGAGTATGAGTAAACAGACAATTGAAAAGCTTCGTGAGCTTATGCGTGCGCATAACATAGATGCGTGGATGGTAACATCGGCAGATTACCATGATTCTGAATATTCAGGAGAATATTTCAGATTGCGCAGTTATCTTTCAGGCTTTACCGGTTCTGCCGGAACTTTGGTGGTAATGGAACATGAAGCCGGACTTTGGACAGATGGCAGATATTTTGTACAGGCGGCTATTCAGCTTGAAGGAAGCGGCATTACACTTTACAAATCCGGTCAGAAGGGCGTCCCTACGATTCAGGAATTTCTTCTGGAAAAGCTTCCTGAAAATGGATGTCTTGGTTTTGACGGAAGAACAGTTGGTCAGGAATATTTTCTGGAATTAAAGGAAAAACTGAGTGTTAAGTCCATTCGTTTTTCGCTTCTTGAGGATCTGGGCGGCAAAGTGTGGGAGGATCGCCCCGCACTTTCCTGCAAAAAGATCTGGATTCTGGATGCGGAAAAGTACAGCGGCATGACAACACAGGAAAAGCTTGAAAAGGTTCGTGAATGTATGAGAAAGGCCGGCGCGACCGTGCATCTGCTGACCAGTCTGGATGACATCGCATGGCTGTTTAATATTCGCGGCGCGGATGTAACCTGTAATCCGGTAGCGCTGTCTTATGCTGCGGTAACTATGAAGGATGCTATTTTATTTGTACAGGAAGCGGCGGCAGATGCAGATGTCAGGGCGCAGCTGGAAAAGCAGGGTGTAGCGGTAAAACCCTACGAAGCAATTTATGATTATACAGCAGCGATAGCTCCTGAGGAGACTGTTTTGCTGGAAAGCAGCAGAGTAAATTGTGCAATTTATGCGAAATTACCTGAAAATATCAGCATTGTAAATCAGATGAATCCTGAGACTGTGCTGAAGGCTGTAAAAAATCCCGTTGAGCAGAAAAATATTATAGAGGCACATAAAAAAGACGGTGTGGCTATGGTAAAATTCATCTGCTGGCTGAAACAGAACATTGGCAAAATCCCGATGACGGAGATGAGCGCAGCTGCTTATCTGGACCAGAAACGTTCTGAGCAGGAAGGATATCTTGATCTGAGCTTTGGAACAATTGCGGCTTATGGAGCTAATGCGGCAATGTGCCATTATTCAGCAACACCAGAAACCGATACCGAGCTGAAGCAGGAAGGATTTTTCCTTGTGGATTCAGGCGGACAGTATCTGGAGGGAACAACTGATGTAACCCGTACCATCGTTCTGGGACCGGTAACAGAAAAACAGAAGCTTCATTATACGCTGGTATTAAAGGGAATGATCGCACTGGCCAGCGCGCGCTTTATGTATGGCTGTACAGGTGCAAACCTGGATATTCTCACAAGAGGACCGCTGTGGCAGTATGGGCTGGATTACAATCATGGAACAGGACATGGCGTAGGCTATTTGCTGAATGTACATGAGGGTCCTAATCGGATTCACTGGAATGCCAGGAGAGGCTCTGCGATTATTGAGCCGGGCATGCTGACTTCTGACGAACCCGGCATGTATCTGGAAGGCGAATACGGTATTCGTACAGAAAATCTGATTCTCTGTAAAGAGATGGAAGAAAATGAATATGGACGTTTCCTGAAATTCGATACGGTTACACTGGTTCCGATCGATAAAGACGCAATTGACCTTTCTATGCTGACCCAGGCTGAAATCGACTGGCTGAATCAGTATCATGAAAGGGTATATGAAACACTTGCACCCTGTCTGAAACCGGAAGAAGCAGACTGGCTGCGGGAAGCATGCAGGAGGATTTGATCATGCAGGAGCACGATGTTTACGGCAAAATAAAACCGGTAGAAGCGGTGTCAGGAACTCTTGGTCATAAAAAGAGGCTGGAAGAAACGGTTGTTCCGCTGGTAAACTGGTTTTTGCAGAACAAACGTGCTCTTCCCTGGCGCGAGGAGGCAACGCCTTATCATGTATGGCTGTCCGAGATCATGCTGCAGCAGACGCGCGTGGAAGCGGTGATTCCTTATTATCATCGTTTTCTGGCGCAGCTGCCGGATATCGGTGCGCTTGCAGCAGTGGAGGAGGAAGAGCTGATGAAGCTCTGGCAGGGACTTGGCTATTACAATCGCGCGCGAAATCTGAAAGCAGCTGCACAACAGGTTGTCAGCCAGTATGGAGGAGAATTGCCTGCTGACTATGAAAAACTGCTGAAATTACGGGGAATCGGTTCCTATACCGCCGGAGCTATCGCATCGATTGCGTTTGGAATTCCACGTCCTGCCGTCGACGGCAATGTGCTCCGGGTCATTTCCCGTATTCTGGCTTCAGAAGAGGACATTGCACAGCCTAAGGTAAAGAAACAGATAGAAGAAATGCTTCTTTCTGTCATGCCGGCAGTAAATCCGGGTGATTTTAATCAGGCTCTGATGGAGCTGGGCGCTGTAGTCTGTATTCCAGGCAAAAGTCCGCACTGCACAGAATGTCCCGTATCAGGGCTGTGTCTGGCATACCAAAATAAAAAAACGGATACGATACCGGTAAAGGCCTCCAAAAAGCCGCGCCGCATAGAAGAAAAAACCGTATTTTTAATCAAATGGAAGGATGGATATGCCATTCGAAAAAGACCATCCTCAGGACTTCTGGCAAATTTATATGAATTTCCAAATGTCGAGGGAACGCTAAACGGCAAACAGCTCGCGGAATATCTCGTACAGGCAGGCGAAAATTCCTTTACCGCAGAACCCCTGCCGCCCTCCCGGCATATTTTCAGTCACGTCGAGTGGAGAATGAGCGCATACTACATTGTGCTGAGAAAAAAGAAAAGCGAAACCTTTACCTTTTATAATAAGGAAGAAATAGAGGAAAAATATGCAATACCATCAGCATTTGCTGCCTATGCAGAGTTGTTGGTGTAGTTTGGGCGTTGGGGACAGGGGATGTTTAGGGGACGCAGCCGGAGCATGGTACAAGTCCTTTGGAGCTAGGGGGTGCAAGCACCCAATACGCTCCGCAGGACTTGTACCATGCTCCGGCTGCTGTGTTTTGCGGGAATTTCATGTTCCCTGTCTATAGGCCGAAACTACACGGTGGAGGGAGCGTGGGTGGTTTGTGTGGGGATTTTATGTTCCCTGTCTATAGGCCGAAACTACACGGTGGAGAGAGTGGAATCCTTTGACTTGGCTCCTATATTTTTTTGTACTTTATATGGGGATAGGAAGGGGCGAGTGAAAACCAGCGGAGGAAGCGGGATATAAGTCCTGGCGGCGGACATTTTTTAGTCCGCAGAAGGACTTATATCCCGCTTCCTCTGCGTCCCTTCACCACCCCTCCCTATCCTCAAAAAAAAACAAAAAAATAGTATAATTTTGTTGACTTCTGTAATGATTTATGCTAAAATTTAAATTTACAGGAGTCAATTTATTGTATTATGATGCCTTGACACAGAACGTCTGTTGGAGTTTGGCAAGCTCGATGGACATTGTATTGAGGGATACTCTTGAGTATACTTTTGAGGAGACGTAAGAATGGGTGAAAAGAAATTACTTGAGGTTCTAAACAAATTGGTTCAGGTTGGAAAGAGCAAGAAGGGTGTTCTGGATATGAACGATATCAACGAACAGCTTCAGGGCATTGATCTGACCCCCGAGAATCTGGAACACATTTATACGTACCTGGAAAACAAAGGAATCGATGTTTTGCGTGTTATGAATGATGAGCTTACCAATGCGGAGACTGTGATTCTTGACGCTGACGAAGATGACTTCAACCCGGCGGAAGAGGACGAAGAAGAGATCAATCTGGACGCAATCGATTTATTGGACGGAATCGGAACGGAGGATCCGGTCAGAATGTACCTGAAAGAAATCGGAACAGTCCCTTTGCTTACTACTGAAGAAGAAGTTGAACTGGCAAGGATGAAGGCAGAAGGCGATGAGAGACAAAGAACAAGAGCAAAAGAGCGCCTTGTAGAAGCCAATCTGCGTCTGGTAGTAAGTATTGCAAAGCGTTATACCGGCAGAGGTATGAGTTTTCTGGATCTGGTACAGGAAGGGAATTTAGGACTGATTAAAGGTGTTGAGAAGTTTGATTACACAAAGGGATATAAGCTGAGTACTTATGCGACCTGGTGGATCAGACAGTCTGTGACAAGAGCGCTTGCTGACCAGGCAAGAACAATCCGAGTTCCGGTACATATGGTAGAAACAATCAATAAGATGTCTAAGATGCAGCGTAAACTGACACTGGAATATGGTTATGAACCTTCTGTTGCAGAGCTTGCAAAAGCATTGGACATGACAGAAGAAAAAGTGATGGAGATTATGCAGATTGCGCGTGAACCTGCATCATTGGAGACACCTATTGGAGAGGAAGACGATTCCAATCTTGGCGATTTTGTTGCAGATGGCAATGCCGTGACTCCTGAGGGCAATGTAGAATCTGTAATGCTGAGAGAACATATTCAGACTCTTCTGGAAGATCTGAAAGAACGTGAACGTCAGGTTATCGTTCTCAGATTCGGTCTGGAAGATGGACATCCCAGAACATTGGAAGAAGTCGGTAAAGAATTTAACGTAACAAGAGAACGTATCAGACAGATCGAAGCGAAAGCATTAAGAAAGCTCCGCAACCCTGTCAGAAGCCGCAGAATCCGTGATTTCCTGGCATAGTCGTATCGGAATATCAGGAATTACAAAGAATTGTAATGTACATGTGTACAGTTGTTAACTTATTGTACGATAAATAGAGAAAGGCTGTCCCGAAAGGGGCGGCCTTTCCTGATACAGGTGCGCCTGACAGCGCACGTATAAAAAACATGCCTTTACAATGGCTTTCAGATGAATGGCAGTTGACATATCAGGAGAATAATAAAATTTATGAATACAGTAAAAATCAATTATCAAAAAGAACTGGAAAAAACTCTTAAGGAACTGGAAGAAGCAGAAAAAGTCCCTTCTCTTCTTCTTCACGCCTGCTGCGCGCCGTGCAGCAGCTATGTAATGGAATATCTCGCTTCTTATTTTAAGATAACCATATTGTTTTACAATCCCAACATAAGTGAAGCGGGAGAGTATGAGAAGCGGAAGGAAGAACTGCTGCGTCTCATGGATTCCATGCCATTTCGTTATCCTGTCAGCTACAGGGACTCCCTGTATGATCCTCACGAATTTTACCAGGCAGTACCTGACCGCGCAAAGGACAAAGAGGGCGGTGAAAGCTGTTTTCGCTGCTATCATCTTCGTTTGGAAAAAACCGCGAAAGAAGCTGTGGAAGGCGGTTTCGACTACTTTACCACAACATTAAGCATCAGCCCGCTGAAAAATGCACAGAAGCTTAATGAAATCGGAAAAGCATTATCGGAACAATATCAGATACCGTATCTTTATTCGGATTTTAAAAAGAAAAACGGTTATAAGAGATCAATTGAATTATCCGCAGAGTACGGACTTTACCGCCAGAATTACTGCGGCTGTGTTTTTTCTAAGAAGGAAGCAAAAGAAAGATAAGTGCATTATGAATCAGTATTATTATACAAATCTGGCTGATTCAGTTCTGTATACCAATTTACGTATACATTTTACTAACATTATCAGCTATCAGGAAAATTGTTATAAAAAGCAGGAAAAAACAGTATTAAGCGAATGTGCAGAAAAGCTTACAGAGCTTTTGGAATATATAAATAATCAGGAAGATTGTGAGGAAGTGCTGGTCCTTTCTTTGAATCAAATTTGTGATAACAGGTTGTTTTTTGTTTTAAAACCGGAATTAATAGATTTGTTAAAGAGTCTTATTATAAAAAAGAGACTTGTTATTTCAATATGTGAAGAATTTACTTTGTGTTCATATACATTGAATTTTTTGCAGAAATGTATTTTGCGTCTGTGTAAAGGCCAAACAAATTCAGATTCTGTTTTTGTTTCATCTGTTTTTCCAATACTGGGCAGTCATAATCATATAGAAACAAGTTCTAAAAACGCTTTAGCTATATTGCTGGGATATTATCCGGCGTGTTTGGAATGGAAAAATGGGATTTTTATAGAATATGACAGATATGGAAATGAAAAAAGAAGATTTGAAAAGTTTTCTGATTTTAAAGAGTATGCTGTATATAAAAATGGCAGAAAGAGAACGCAGCAGCAGCATGGCGTTTATACAGCTATGTTGAAATATATAGAAGAACAGCAAAAAAATCAAAAATCAGAGTGGATTGATCAGAATCCGTTCCGAAATTTGAATAGTATTAAAAAATTTCAAAATGAAGAGGCCGTTTTATTTATAAAAAAACTTTATGAATTAGATGAATTTTGTAAAAAGAATAATGCCTTTGTACAGATAACTGATTTTTGTAAAAAAAATAAAGTTTACGGAATCCGAGATGTTTTAAGACTGCTGTTAAATAATAAAGCTTTAACCGGTGAAATCGTAGATTTTGCCGGAGGCAAAATGGTGGCAGATGAAAAAATTAAAAATAGTATTATTGGTTTGCTCAAGAACATCTCGGAAAATCCAAATTATAGAAACCGCTCGTCGATTTATTCGAATTTAAAAAATGAAATGGAACGGATTGCAAAAGAAAGCAGCTTTGCAGAAACTGAAATCTCGGAAGAGGCGGCTTTAAAGATTTATAATCACTTTTATCCCAAAACCGGAAAGGCTAAAAATCTTTTGTATAGGAGAACCCTGATAACGGTTATTTTTATGATCGATTATGCATATAATATATTTCAATGTTTACTGTCAACTGAAAAAGGAATAATGATTGAAAGTTATGTAAGCATTGTTAATATAAATGGAGGTCATAAGCTGGGATTAAACAAAAAGAAGAGTTTTCAAACACGAAAGGCGGCATATAGTATTGAAAAAAATGAAGATGGAAAGGAGATGTTGATTCGGAAAGAAATTTCGAACCAGGAAGATCGTATGTGTGAAAAAACGGATTTTTAACAGTAGATATGTGAGTATTTGAATAGAAGTGTAAAAATATAGAGAATCAAAACCCGAAAACGGTTTTGGTTCTTTTTTTATCATCAATACGTGTATAGATTATTAATCTAATTATGATAATATGAATTTGTGTATGCTACTTTACAGGTTGTGATTTATTTGAATTTGTCGGACAATGTCAAATAACGCATAAATATTCAGCTGTCTTTCTTAAAAAAATGGTTTTACAAATTATGCTATAACTTATGTAAAGTAACAAAGATTAACGAAAATACCGTTAATTATGCAATGATGCACAGTACAGCAGATAAAATTATCAGGCTGAAAATCAAATGGAGGAACAAAGGAAATGAAGTTATTGAAAAAAATGGTGACTCTGATTTTAACTCTTGCTTTTATAGCAACTTTGTTATGCAGCTGCGGTAAAGAGACCTATACCTGTGGCTATTGTATGCAGAGCGTAACACAGAAGCCGCATTATGCGAAAATGTTAGGACAGGAAATAAAGTTATGTGATCCATGCTACGAGGCAATTAAAGATTTACAGACAGAAATTAAGTAGATATCAGCAGATATCAGAAGGTATAACCA
>JAUNPP010000259.1 GCA_030536685.1 Lachnospiraceae bacterium | reverse complement strand
TTCGGTACCAACGACTTAACTCAGATGACATTCGGTTTCTCCCGTGATGACGCTGGTAAGTTCCTGGATTCCTACTATCAGGCTAAGATTTACGAATCTGATCCCTTCGCAAGACTGGACCAGACCGGTGTTGGCCAGTTAGTACAGATGGCAGCAGAAAAAGGCAGAAAGACTCGTCCGAACCTGAAACTGGGTATCTGCGGCGAACACGGCGGAGATCCTTCATCCGTAGAATTCTGCCACAAAGTAGGTCTGAACTACGTATCCTGCTCACCTTTCCGTGTACCGATTGCACGTCTGGCAGCAGCACAGGCAGCTATCAACAACAAATAATCAGTAGAATGATTTGATTGCTGAGATATATTTTATATGGTAATTGGAACCCCTCCGTTTGTGCGGAGGGGTTTTCTGCCTGACGTAGGAAAGCTTCAGAAATTCTGGGAAATTAGTCGGTATATTAGTAATGATTTTTAAGGGAGAATACCTATGACAAAGATAATTCCCTGGTCGATCGGGAATGTTATGAAAAAAATCAGAGAAATGGAGAAGAGTAATTAATCAGATGCTTTTTACTGAAATACGAAAAATTGACAGTCTGGATGCAAAAAACTTTTTGGACGGATTGGTTTTTTTTGCACCAGTAGCGTTGCTGATACGTACAATGGCTGGAGTGACTTTTCGCCAGTTCTTTTTTCTGCAGGCAATGTTATCATTTGTGATTCTTGTTTCGGAAATTCCGGCGGGAGCGTTTACTGACCGCTTTGGGTTTAAAAATACGATTGTTTTAAATCAGATCATGTTATTTGCAGCAAGATTGCTTCTTTATTTTGCTTTTTTGGAAAAGAGTTTTCCGCTCTTTTTTCTGGAAGCAATTGTAGAAGGGATTGCAATAAGCCTCGAATCAGGAACGGAAAGTGCCTATGTCTATACAATGTTTCCGAATCATTGTTATGTAATTAAAATGGCACATATACAAAATTGTGGAACGTTTGGTTTTATTATCAGTACGATTTCATACTCTTTGATTTATTCGCTGTTTAACATGAAAGGGTTATTGTTTGCAACTGTTGTTACAAGCTTTTTGGGAATAGTAGTTTCTTTTAAAATCCCAAAAGAAATAGTTGTTAAAAAAAGAGAGCATGGAAATCACTTCTCTCAAAAAAAGTTGTTTGCAGGTTTGTTTCAAAAGAAAATTTTATTAATTGTGCTCATGCTTTCCATGATCAGTATTGGCCGCATTTTGGTAAATTTTCTGTATGCAGACAAGTTATTAGCGTGCGGTGTGCGGGAAGAGTGGATGAGTCTGATTATTTTGGGATATTCAGTCGTAGAATTATTTGCAGAAAAGATTCTGCTGTATATTCAAAGAAAAGGTTATCCTTTTTATTTTGCAGTTTCTTTTGCTGTTAGTGGTGTAAGTATGATCGCTTTTGGCGTTTTTGATCGTATTGGTCCTGTGATTGGTTTGATGCTTTTCATACCATTGCTTTTAGATCTTCCTTTTTACGTTTTAGGCGAGGTTCAGAATAAGGTTATTGATTCTTTGGGGCAGGAAGATAGAAGGGCTGAAACTTTATCGATTTTTAATATGAGTATCAACATTTTTGAAATTATTTTTCTGTTCACAGCATCCGCTATTTCCAGGCTGGATACAACTATGTGTTTTGCAGGAATAGGGGGACTTATGATTTTGACAGGGTTGCTCACCAGAGAAAAGGTATGATAAAAGGCTGTCCTTGTAAAGGCTTTTCTGATATTTTAAAAATAATGAATGATAGTATATCATAAAATACTATTAAAATAATACATAG
>JAUNPP010000098.1 GCA_030536685.1 Lachnospiraceae bacterium | reverse complement strand
TAAGAAAAACTTACCTTTTCTTAAGATTCCCTTAAAACTAAGCTAATCGGAAATTAAAAGATGTCTGCTAGAATAAATCTCAATGAAACTCTTTTCTCAACAGGAGTTTTCATAAAGAAAGGATCGCATAAAGAAATGTTTTCTTATTCTACATCAAATTCTATATCAAAATCAAACAATTTAAGGAGATTTTACAATGAATCAAAGAAATAACTCCAACATCCATACCCGCGGACAACACGGACAATGCAAAGATAAAACCAACAAACAGGAAATGCACAGATCAAATCGCAGTCAGGAAATGTACAGGCCAAATCAAAGGTCTGAGAAACACAGGCAGGGAAAGCGCAATCGCAAAAGACGCAGACGTTTTTCCATGCTGCCTGCGGTATTTCTTTTTGTTTTAATTCTTGCTGCAGCTACCATTTTTAAGACTCCTCAAAATACCGGGAATTTATCGAAATTTAAGTCTATCTATAACGGTTCTTCCGGGAGTGAAGCTGCTGCGTCGAAGGCGGTTGCGGCTTTTGCAGAGGATAACGGTTTGGAACTCTCCGATTACCCGGAAAGCATTGTAGCACTTCTGGAGCGAAACCCGGAAACTCTGGACTTTGTTTTAAGTTATCCATTAGAATATGGAAAAAAACACAAGATCAGCCTTTCAGAGTACAAAAATTCCGAATCCGTTCCGTTATTTATGCAATGGGACAAGCGATGGGGTTATATTGATTACGGAAATGATGTGGCTGCGCTCACCGGATGCGGTCCAATCTGTCTGTCGATGGCAGGTTATTATCTCACCGGCGACGAAAAAACGTTTCGCCCGGACAATGTAATCCGCTTTGCACTCGAAAACGGCTACTGTGCTTCCGGCAGCGGCAGCTATTGGACGCTCATCAGTGAAGGTGGTAAACGGCTTGGGCTGGATGTGACAGAAATCCCTCTGAACCAGGAACGAATTATCAAAAATCTAAAGGTCGGCAACCCGATCATCTGCATTATGGGACCCGGCGCATTTACAAGCAGCGGACATTTTATCATTCTTGCAGGAACAGAAGACGGAAAATTCAGGATCAACGATCCCAACAGTCATGAAAATTCCGAACGTCTGTGGGATTACGAGGAATTTGCGAATCAGATCCGGAATCTGTGGGTAATACGGAAGTAAATCATACAAGAGAGCACCCTTCCTTTGTTATTTCTTCAAGCTCTTACTGGTGGTGTTAGACTGGGATTTAACCTCCACGGGAAAAATTTGTTCCACTCTACGGTGCACTATTTTGTTGTTTTCTCGTATGTCCAGCTATTCCTCGATTAGCTTAACATGCTTCCTCAGCGCTTCTTCCACTTCTTTTTGCTGAATGCCAATATACTTCTGCGTAATAGCCGCGCTGCTGTGCTGAAGCAGGGTTCGCACCAGCTCGATGTTGTATCCATTTTCCAGATAAATCGAAGTTGCAAAATACTTTCGGAAGCTGTGCGTACTGATTCCGGGAATTCCCAGGTAATCTGCGGCTGTCTTTAATTGCTTCTGTACCGCTCTTGGAGTTAAGCGAAATAAAATATCCTCTTTAAGAATATGATTCTGGTCTGCATATTCCTGTATATAAGAAAGAATTTCTTCGGGTACCGTAAAGGTTCGGACTTTTCCGGTCTTCTGTTCCCGAATATCCAGACGATAACGGTTTCCATCTTTTATAATATCAGAAAGCTTCAGATTCAGAACATCTCCAATTCGCAGTCCCAGATTGGCTTCCAGAATCAAAATAACAGCCAGCCGCGGATTCGGCCGGAAACGCTTTCCGTCAGCCGTTTCGAATCCGCGCTGTATCGTCCGGATGATTTTTTCATATTCCTCTTGTGTTACCGCTACTGTTTTCTTATTTGCCATCGGATAAAAGTCCTTTCCTGCCTTTTTTAACTTTATAAAAGTCTTTTTCAAGCTGTAAGGCATGAATTACACTTTACCTCTTTTTTACTGCTTTGGCAAGATAAAAGTTCGTATTACACCAATCATAGAAAAATCATCCGGATTTTTCTATTTTTCCTGTTTTCTTACACTCTCCGACCGTCTCAAATCCTTTATGATGCTCCAACAGGCGGCCAGCATAATGATTACAAAGGGACAGGCCGCCGCAATGGTTGCCGTTTGCAGCGCTTTTAAACCGCCGGAAAGCAGAAGCACATATGCCATAGCTGCCTGAATGATACCCCAGATGATTTTTCTGGTGTTAGGCGGGTTAAGATTACCATTCGTCGTCATCATGCTTAATACAAATGTTGCGGAATCTGCTGATGTGATAAAGAAAATGATCAGAAGAATCAATGCAATAACCGACATGATACCGCCAAAAGGCAGTTTTTCAAAGATAATAAAAATTGCAGTTTCCGGAACTGCTACAATACTCTGCAGAGCTTCCAAAGTAAAATCTTTAGCTGCGCTTAATCCCACGCCGCCAAATACAGAAAACCAGATAGTAGATGCTACAGAAGGTACCAGAATCGCACCGATAATAAACTCTTTAATGGTTCTTCCTTTGGAGATACGCGCTACAAAGATACCCACAAAAGGAGCCCATGAAATCCACCATGCCCAGTAGAAAATACGCCAATCCATGATCCAGGTGTTGCTTTGAAAAGGAGGCAGATGCAGACTGTCCGCAAAGAAGCAGTCGAGGTAATCGCCGAATCCGGATACGAAAGCATTCAGAATATCGCCTGTAGGTCCTACCAGAAACGCCATTACCAGCAAAGCCAGTGCCAGATACAGGTTGCAATTCGATAAAAATCGGATTCCTTTATCCAGCCCGGTCGTTGCGCTTAACAGATAGATACAACAGATGACTACAATAACCACAAGCCACACCCTGGCATTATTCGGCAGCCCAAAAAGATATTCCATACCACCACAAATCTGGATACAAGCCATACCCAATGTAGTCGCAACGCCTGTTACCGATACGATAATCGAGAAAATATCAATTATCTTACCAATTCTGCTTTCTGATGCTTTTTCACCCAAAAGAGGAGCAAACAATCCGCTGATCAGACCAGGTCTGTTTTTTCTGAACTGCGAATAGGCTAATCCCAGGCCAACCAGCGCGTAAGCGGACCAGGGATGCACGCCCCAGTGCATAAAAGATGCTCTGATCGAAAAACGAGCTGCCTCTAAAGTTCCGGGTTCAATCCCTTCCATAGGGGATACATAATGAGACAGAGGTTCTGTTACACCGTAAAATACCAACCCAACGCCCATACCGGCACAGAACAGCATCGCAAACCAGGACACATTACTATATTCCGGTCTTGCGTCATCGGATCCCAATCTGACCTTTCCATAGGGACCAAATGCAATCCCCAGACAAAAAAACACAAAAAACAACATGGCCATAAGGTACAACCATGCAAATTTCTCTTCAACAAATACAAACATAGCGGATGCTGCCGATGTCAGCACATCCGGTCTTATCACACCAATCAAAACGATAATCAACGCAATAGAAACTGCTGTCAAAAATACAAAATTACTGCTCTTCTCTTTTGAACTTCTCAAAATTCCACATCCTTTATTCTGATTTAACATTATCAGCATCGCTGCATCATGAACTGTAATTTTTCTCAATAAAAACCATACTTCACAGCCATTTATGCAGCGATGCAATACAACCATACTTCACAGCCATTTATGCAGCAATGCAATACAACTATCCGCCGATTATTTCATCAGCCCTTCCTCCTTTGCATCCCGAATCATTACTTTAAACAAACCGACGCAGGCAATGATTACCGCAATCATAAATGGAAATGCCGATACGATTGCAACCGTCTGCAGAGTAGACAAAACTGCGGTACCGCCGACGATCAGACATACAATTGTAATAGCTCCCTGCAGAACTCCCCATAATACCCGCAGATTCTTGCTGGGCTCAGTATTGCCGTTATCCGTCAGCATTGCCAGTACAAAGGTTGCCCCGTTAGCAAGACCAAGAAAGCTGAATACGATCAGAATCAGAGCAAGAGGGCCTGTAATTGTGTATAGAGGGAACTGCTTAAGCAGTGCAAATAAACCGGTTGTATAATCGTTATTAACTGCTTCTACAATTGCTCCATTAGTAATATCGTTAAAATTAAATGCCGCACCACCGTAGATTGCCAGCCATACCAGACTGAAAAATGCAGGGATAATACATACAACCGCTACATACTGTCGGATTGTACGTCCTCTGGAAACACGGGCTACAAACTGACCGCAGAATGCAGCGCCGGCAATCCACCATGCCCAGTAAAATACAGTCCAGCCTGATACAAAGCCTTTATTCTCCATCCATAAGCTCTTGCCGATGATGTCTGCAAGGTAACCACCAAAAGTATTGGAGAACAGATCCATGATATACACAGCGCCGCCAAATACAAAGATGAAAATCATGAATCCGACAGACATCCACACCTTGATATCTGCGATGGCCTGAATTCCCTTCTGAAGACCGGTAACGGTCGCAATCGTAAATACCAGAGTGATAATGGCAACGATTGCGCAGGTAAAGAAAGTACCCACCTTTACGCCAAAGATATAATTCATACCACCTGCAATCTGCGATGCACCGAGCCCCATACTGGTCGAAATACAGAACATGGTTGCAAAAACTGCACATACGTCAACCAATTTACCGATAAAACCATTTGCCTTATTGCCAATCAGCGGATGGAGGCCGGAACTAAGCAGGAAAGGCATATCTTTTTTAAAGGAAAAATAACCAAAAATCAGACCAACAATCGCATAGATTGCCCAGGGATGTACGCCCCAGTGGAAAAATACCGTCTTCATAACTTCATACATTGCTTCAGGAGTGCCGGCCTGCGCAGATGGAGGAGCCATATATTCCATCATCGGTTCCGCGACGGAATAAAATACCAGACCAATTCCCATACCGCCGCTGAACATCATAGTAAACCACTGGAAATCCGAAAATTCCGGTTTATCCTCTTTTTTTCCCAGTTTTAATTTTCCAAGAGGACTCATCCCGATTACCACACATATCACAACCAGCAGGAATACAAACCAAAGGTAGAGCCATCCGAACTTATCCGTCATCAATGTAAACATGACACCTGCACCTTTGCTTAACGCTCCCGGTGCAATCAATCCCATACCAACAAATACCGCAACCACTATCAATGATGCAATTAAAACAGATTTACTTTTTTTCTGCATAAAATCCCCCATTCCGCCTCAATTTATTTTTAATCATGTTTTCGGATCTGGATTACATCTGATCAACTTCATCCATCCATGCTCTGCTAAGGCCTGCAGCTTCAAAAATATCCTTGATCTTTGCCAGCTTTTCAGGGTCAATTTCAGGCTTCTGGTATTTGTTCAGTAAACGGGCTTTGTATGCTTCTGTACGTTCCTGGAATCGATTTACAGGGTCTTTTACAACGCCGCGAGAACAGATGTGAGGAATCATAGGTTCGGCACGGCAGTATTCAAAGGTGTGCTCACTGGTCAGATATTCGCCGGTATGTCCCACTTCTTCCACATATTCCAGCGCCAGAGTATCTTCATTAATATCAAATTCCCGCAGATAACGTTTAATATAATTCAACACCTCAAAGTCAGCCAACACTTTTTCGTAAGAAACGCCATTGTACCCATCCAGAATACCTGCTGCATGAATGATCAGGTTCATATTGTTTTCGTAACACGCCATCAAAGTAATCATAGATTCCAGTGTTGCCTGAGGATCTACAATCTTGGAATCCGTTATCGCCCCGCCGCCTCTTGAAGGAAGACCATAAAAGTCTGACAGATTTGCACAGTACTTGTAACAGAGAGCGCCTTCAGAGGAACCTCCTGCAATCTGACCGGATGCCATATCCGCTGTACAGGACTGACTGCCTAAAAGGACAGGTGTACCAGGACGAACCATCTGTGCCAATGCAATTACAGGGAAGTTTTCAGCCACGATCAGGGCAACTGTGCCTGCCAGAGTAACCGGAGAAGTAGAACCTGCCATACAGCAGTTGGCCACTGTAAATGCCTGGCCTGCTTCTGCAAGAGTAATCAGAGTTTCACACATATGTTTGCCAAACTGCATAGGAGAGTTTACATCCACGATTGTAAACATTCTGGGTTTTTCTCGCAGAGCTTCTTTGCCGCCCCACGCTGCTTCAGATGCTTCAATCAGAGAATCCATAACCTTCTGATCGCCTGTATGGATCATCATAACTTTATTGGAATGCGTATACGTTGCATACCACATTGCGAGAGTACCCAGACTGGGATCAACACCCTCAATTGCAACGATCGGACCGCCGTTGATCTTGTAATCATCATTTGCTTCAAACAATTTGATAAAGTCTACATAATCTTTTGCAGATGCAGGACGTCTCTTACCATCCTGTTCTACGATAAAAGGAGCTCCGTAGGGAGGCGCAGGGTTAATTTCGGTGCCCCCGAAAGAACAGTCATATCGGGATTCTTCACCATATAATGTAAAGCAGAAAGGAGCTTTACGGATCCAGTATAAAATCTGTTCTTCTGTAAAATACGCTACATCACCTTCACAGCGGATACCGTTGCTTTTTAAGATTTCAATTGCCCTGGGATGATGAAATTTCATACCTACGTTTTCGATAATGTGCATTGCTGCCTCGTGGATCTGCTGAAGTCTTTTTGTTGTGTAATTCATAGTTACCCTCCTTGATAATTTATAGATTTTTTGATTCCGTTGTTCATTTTATCAGTGTGTTGCACACTTAAAACTGAACATGTTCTATATTTGAATTATACGAACATGTTCGTGTTTTGTCAAGTGAAATATGAACGCGTTCTGTTTTTCGTTACACTTTAATAACTTTCTGTCATCTTTAGCCTGGTTTTATTATTTATTGTTAATATTCCTCTTATTTTGTACATATTTTTCTCACATTTTTATCTGTTTCCGAATAAATCATTACCAATATTTACGCATGTCTGCCTCTTTTTTATTGTTATTTTCGAACAAGTTCTATTTTCACTGATTGTTTGATGTTTTATTTTGATGAACATGTTCGTATTTAAGGTGCCTTCAAAACTGTTTATCCGCAATCAAATAAGTGCAGCTGTCAGAGTTGATCAACTCTGACAGCTGCACTTGTTCTGCTTATACACAAAAAGAGATTTCTGCTCTTTGGCTTTAAATATTATATTTTCTATCGTTTTCCTGAAGATTGGTAATTATCCATTACCAGCTTCAAGGTAGTTCGGATGGCTTTCATACAGTCTTCTTTGGCTTTCTCGCGGTTTGTATCCGGTCTGAGAATACAATTTCCCAGATAGTTTCTTGCAATGGATGTAGATACAATACTCATATAGTGCGCATCTTCTATGCTGATGATTCCCTGGCTCGCCATTGAACGCAGGTAAACATAATCCCGCTCTACTACATTGCCGGATAAAAATGTAAGATAATACTGAGCCGGCAGTTCTTCCGGAGGAGTCAGCGGAAATATCTCATAATATTCTGTAACCGCTTCTTCAAACACTTCATCACTATACTCCCAAAATAGCTTGTAATAGATATCCGGCCTTGCAAATGCATGCTTGCAGAAAATATCCCAGCCCGTCAGATAACTGTCCTTTATATTTTTTACCCGATTCAGCATCTGACTGTATTCCAGAGTATATGTATCCAGAAAGCAAACCGATGCAACCGCGATCAGCTTATCCATGTTCTCAAAGTGCTGATACACAGACGAAGGCGCACATCCCGCCTGCTTTGCAATATCCCGGATCTTCAGATCCGATACTGTTCCGTTTTCAAATGCGCTGCACACGCATTGTATTAATTTCTTTTTGGTTTCAATACCATTCTTATAAGTAGACATCTCTCATAACCTGCAAAATCATCAGACTCTCCCCTGAAACTCTTTTCAATCCGATAATTTATCCCTTTCACAACAACACAATAACACTCGTTATATGATACACATACATAGTATTAAGATAAATTTAGTATAACTTACCACTTTGTATATGTCAATGTCCGTGAAAATCTTACCATTCACGCTTACCATTCACCCCTATGTCCATGAGAGTTTTTCCTTTCGCCTTATGTCTATGAAAGTTTTTCCTTTCATTCCCGATTGTATTACACCGTTTTCCGCCTTCTCTTTTTGTGATTCCATCTGATCTTACCCACGCCCCGTTCCTGCTGTTTTTTTCTCGCAGCACACCTCTTTTCTGATGTAATCTGTACGATTACAGGCTTTTTTACGGTTTTTACCGGAAAATACCCCCTCGAAAGTTCGTATAATTGATATTATACGAACTTTTAATGGGGTGCGCGTTTGTTTTCTCTTGACTTTTCTCTTTTTCTTCTGTATCATGTATTACATAAGTAATGCATGTAATGTATTGTATTACATATTTGATTTTATTATTCTTTAATTTTATTGATTTTGAATTTTATCAAGCAGGAGGAATCCTTTATGTCAGAAATGAAACCCCGTTCCATGCGAATGTCCGATGAGAATTACGCCCGTCTGCAGAGTCTTTCCGAGGGAAGAAGCCTGGATGAGACCATACGCGCGCTGCTGAGCGCACACGATAAGGATGAAGAGCGAAACAATTTGGGAGGTCAGGCCGTAAAGCTGGATGAACTGGATGAGTTTTTAAACGCAATCCGCAGCCAGTTTGCTGCGCTTTTGCATATCAGCCAGAACGCAAAAGAAGTGGTTCGAACAGAATATCGCAAAGAATTAGATGAAAAGAACGCCGCAATCGCCGCTATGAAAGATGAAATCGTAAAACTCCAAAATCAGGTGATGAAAAAAGACGCTTCCGCGCAGGAAACAATCGAACAGCTGCGTGGACAGCTGGAAGATTCCCGAAAAAAAAGCCAAAACCTGGAGAACAGCGCAGCAGAAGCGAGCAAAATCGCAGAACAAAAGCAGCAGTTAATCGATTCTCTCTCATCAGCGCTTTCCTCAGCAGAGCAGAAGGCAATCCGCCTTAAAGAAAGTGAAAAGGCATTAGCAGATGCAAACGCCGCGTTAAAAGAGGCCTATGCAGAATATGAGAATTTAACAAAGGAACACAAAAAGCTTCAAAATAGAGCTGAAGAGGTCGAGTCGCTTTATCAGCAGCAGAGAGAGCGTCAACAGAAAGCTTTTGAGGAGTGTAAGGCAGATTGCAAAACGTCTTTAGCGCGCGCAAAAAGCGTTTTTGATGAACAGTCAGCACAATTAAAAGCCAAATATGAGCTGGAGTTGAAAACCGTGCGTGCAGAAGCAGATTTCTCTATCAGAGAAGCCCGGATTCAGGCGCAGAGTCAGGTCAACGAAATCAAAGAAGAATATCAGAATAAATTATTTGAATTCATGGCGCAAAAGAAAGCTGATTTGCAAAAATCTGATTCGTAAAAAGTCGATTTGCGAAGATTTGTGAAGAATGTCAGTTCATCAAAAACTGCTCCACAAAAACCAATTCACAAGAAAAATGCTTCAAAAAGAGACTGCTGCAGATATGATTAAAATTGTATCTGCAGCAGCCTCTTTATAAAAGCTGTCATCGTATTCTAAACTGACACAGTGAGCTGCCCTCTTGCAGCATCTTTGTTATTATTTTGCTTTTTTCTGTTTTATTGTACTTTTTCCTTTTTATCGATTCATTTCGCTGTGATAACCCACAGTTTCATGATCCGCTATGATTCCTTCGATTTCCTTTCTGTTCAAAGAAGGAAGATCCCCGGGAATCGTATTTTTAACTGCGCTGCAGGCATTTCCATATTTTAACGCCTTCTCACAATTTCCATTCGGACAGAGCAGTCCGTAGAGAACGCCGGCTACATAAGCATCTCCGCTGCCGATACGGTCAACAACCTCAATGTTTTTGTACGCTTTTTCTTCATAAAACCTATCTTCTTTCGCATCGTAAATAACAGACGTAAAGCTGTGCATTTTAGGACTGTGTACCGTTCTCTGAGTAGAAGCAATCGCAGATATCGGATATTCCCGTGCAAAGGCTTTCATAATGTCATAAACAGTGCCTTCTTTTCCAAAAGTGAGTCTGGCAGTATCCTCTGAGCAGAAAAAGATATCCACATAAGGAAGAATGCTTTCAATGCATTTTTTTGCTTCTTCTCCAGACCAGAGATTCAAACGGAAATTCACATCAAAGGAAATCAGGGTACCATTTTCTTTGAATCGCTTCATCATTTCAATTGCTGTCTCCCGGCATTGTTTTCCGAGAGCCATTGTGATTCCGGAGGTATGGAAGCAAGCGGTGGATTTATACATATTTTCATCAAAATCTTCAAGGCAAATGCCGGCTATAGAAGAATTCCGGCGATCGTAGATAACTCCGGACTTTCTGGGAGCTGCCCCTTTTTCATAAAAATAAATACCAAGGCGTGAATCTTTTTCTGTATCATAAACCAGATACTCATCATCCACACCCAGAAAACGGAGCTCATTTCCGGCAAAAAGTCCAAGGCCGTTGTCCGGAAGTTTGGAGATAACCCCTGTTTTCAGTCCCATAAGAGAAACACCGGCTGCAACATTTGCTTCTGCTCCGCCAATCTGTTTTTCCAGAAGATTTCCTCTTACAATCCGCTCATTATCCGGCGGTGAAAGGCGCAGAAGAATTTCCCCCAAAGATAATAAATCAAATTTTCTGTTTTGCATAATAATTCCTTTCAGATCATTACAGGCGTCGTTTTATTTATCAATCTGCGCAGCTGCTTTTACCGCAGCAGCAGTTATTTCTTTAATTTTCGCAAACTCACCGCTGCGAATCAGTTCAGAATTTACCATCCAGCTTCCGCCGCAGGCAATAATAAATTTACATTTCAAATAAGATTCCAGATTATCGGTATTAATTCCGCCCGTGGGCATAAATTTCATGCCCACATAAGGTGCAGATAAAGCCTTAAGGGCGGCCACTCCGCCAAACTGCTCCGCAGGAAAAAATTTAACCGTTTTTAAGCCTTTTTTTACTGCCTGTGCTACTTCAGAAGGCGTGATGCAGCCGGGATATACCGGAATTTCTTTTTCCAGACAATAATCTACCACTTCTGCATCAAAACCAGGGCTGACGATAAATCTAGCACCGGCGTTCATTGCCTGATCTACCTGTTCTTTGTTTAAAACAGTGCCCGCACCAACTAACATATCAGGATGCGTTTCCAGCATCTGGCGAATACTTTCCTGCGCTGCAGCAGTTCGAAATGTAACTTCTGCGCAGGGAAGGCCGCCTTCACACAATGCATCTGCCAGAGGAACAGCGTCTTTGGCATCTTCCAGAACTACAACAGGTACTATTTTTAATTTTGCAAGTTTTTCATCTACTGAATTCATCGTATTCTCCTCTTTCAATATTTTTACACTTTTTAACGCTCAAATCATCTTATGCAAAGAAAGATAAAATCAAAGCTACCAGGAAACCGGTAAAGCCTACGAGTGTTTCCATGATTGTCCAGGTTTTCAAGGTTGTTTTTTCATCCAGTCCAACCAGGGATTTTACCAGCCAGAAACCGGAATCATTAAAATGAGAACAAACTGTTGCACCGCCAGCGATAGCTGCCGTCACGCAAGCCAGATATAACGGTGATAATGCTGCAATTTCCGGCATCGCTGCGATAATGCCAGCGCCCATTGTCATTGCTACCGTTGCAGAACCAACTGCAATACGAACCAGAGCAGCTACTACGAAAGCAATTATAACAAGAGGAAGGTTTGCAGAAGATACTGCATTGCCGATCACTTCGCCAAGTCCGGAATTCTGCAGGATATAACGCAGAGAACCGCCACATGCAGTTACCAGCAGGATCATACCTGTCGGTTCCAGTGATTTTGTCATGATTTTTTCCAGTTCTTCTTTTGAATATCCACGTTTAAAACCTAGCAAAAACATCGCTGCCACAGTTGCAATGATCAACGCCACAAAAGGTTCGCCAAAAAAGGCAAATACAGGCTGCACTGAAGCCATAGAAGGAATAATTTTAACAACAGAATTGGCAATGATCAGAACCAGAGGAATCAAAATAATACCTACTACCTGTGCAAATCCCGGAAGTTTGGATTCGTCATGATCTTCCTGATTTGCTACATGTTCCGGTACCGGAATATTAAATTTACTGCCGCAGATGGATCCCCACAAAGGACCTGCAACAATCATCGCAAAAGTACCGCAGAAAATTCCAACTAAGATTACCCATCCGAGATCTACATTCAGCATAGTCGCCACCAGAACCGGACCGGGTGTCGGCGGAATATAGGCATGTCCTACTGCCAGACCAGCTAACAGTGGAATTACATAAAACAGAGAGGAACGTTTTGTCTTTTTGGCCAGTGAAAACGCCAGAGGGATCAGAATGATTAATCCTGCATCAAAGAATACCGGCATAGCAATAACAAGACCTGTGATACCAAGCGCCCATGCGGCTTTCTTATCGCCGAATTTCTTAACCGTCGTAACAGCCAGCGTCTGCGCACCACCGGATATTTCCAGAATAGCGCCGAACATAGAACCAAGACCGACCAGCAAAGCGATTCCTTTTAACGTATTTCCAATTCCTTCATTAACCGAAGCAATGATATCTGATAACGGCATTCCCGCAACAATGCCAATCGCGACAGCGCCAATTAAAATCGATATCATCGCCTGAATTTTAAAAACAATAATCAATACCAGTAATATAATCAACCCGATAATTGCAGCAGCAATCAGTCTACCAGGATTTAAATTTGCAGTTGCGTTCATTTCTCCTCCTCATGCCGCGGTTTCCGCGGCATAATTTCTTATTTGTTTTCA
>JAUNPP010000097.1 GCA_030536685.1 Lachnospiraceae bacterium | reverse complement strand
AAAACAAGCTGGTATCGAACTGATACCAGCTAATGTTTTATACGGCATACCCAAAATTCAGAAAGAACCAACGATCCACCACCGTCTTTTTCAATGCCTGCTCACAGATGCCTTCATGGTATACAATCGCGGCATCAAACACGTTAAATCCGTTTTCCATGAAATAATCCACCATTTTTATAAGCAGATCATAGTCAATGGCCTTTTGATCTGTAGGATCTGTCAGCGGCAGCCTCATAAATCCAAATCCAAGTTCTTTCTTCATCTGTAGCTCCTCCTTGTTTGTTTTTATTTATCATATCAGAACCTCTGGTCTCATCAAATTCTCAATAAATAAAAATAGGAGAAAATAGCATTTATTCGTAAAAAATGCTATTTTCTCCCTGAAATACAGATATCTTTTATGCTATTTTAATATTTCCTCTCCCTGCTCCACCCAGAAATCCAAAAGTCTATTGCTATAAAATACCAACTCAAAAAACTCTTCTTCCTTTGTCCCAAGTCCCCACCGCTGATAGTAAAATTCCGCCAGGTGACACAGAGAGGAAGCTGCTAATTCCATGATTTCAGGTTTCATAACCCGATAACTCTTTTCCAGCCGGTCTCTCAGCAGAACCTTTCGTCCTTCCATCTCTGCCTTGTGCCTCAGCATATCCGGACAGTTTGAATCTTTGGAAGAAAACAACAGATTAACTCCGACCTGAGGCGGATATTTCCGATACCATAGTTCTGACATCCTGATAAGCATATCCACGGATTCATTTCCCACCTTATTTAAAACAGTATTCCCCTTTTTCGTCTCCTCCAGAAAGCTTTTTCCTTCTCCCAGAAATTCTTCAAGGTTCTCTGTCTCAAGGTAGTCATAAGCATAGGTTGCAAGATCATATTTATCCTTAAAATGATAATAAAACGTCTTTTTACTCAAACCACAGGCGGAACAAATATCATCAATCCGAATATCGCCCAGACGCTTTTTTTCAATAACCTTAAGCAAAGCATCAACAAATGCCTTTTTAGTAATGTCCTTTTTCATCCCTATTTCTCCATTTCAGATTTTATTAAAATGATTCATTTTTTAAAATCATGAGAGTTTTACATTATCTTTGTTTTTGTAAATTGTATTCTGTTGTTTATTTCGATACCATAATAATACAAAATTGCAATGGCAGCCTATAATTGCCAGCAGGAAAGGAAGTGTATTAATATGGCAAATCACTTTAAAGGAAAAGCAGTAATTGTCACGGGTTCAGGCGGCACGGCGGGAATAGGAAGAGCAATGGCTTTAAGGTATGCCAGAGAAGGCGCAAAGGTAGTTGTCAACGACTTTGGCACCAGTGAAGAGGGTATCCGCTTTGCAGATATGGTTGTAAAAGAGATCAGAGAGTCCGGCGGAACTGCTGTAGCCAATTATGACAGCGTCTGCGCCGACAATGGAGCCGCGAACATTATCGGGACATGCATTGATAATTTCGGGAAAGTTGATGTTCTTGTAAACAATGCAGGCAACCACATTCTCGGCGACCCCTTAGACGGCACCATGGCGGCGCTGGATTCCATGTACAACATCCATATGAAGGGCATGTTTGCCTGCGGACAGGAAGCAGCAAAGCAAATGGTCTCTCAGGGTACTGGCGGTTCCATTATAAACTTCAGCTCACAAAGTTCCTTCCAGGGAAAAACCTTAAAAGGTCAGCAGATGCTTTACGGCATGGTCAAAGCAGCCATTCTCTCCATGACATGGCATATGCGTCTGGGACTGGAGCAATATGGAATCACCGTTAATTCCATTCTTCCTGACGCCCGGTCAAAGCTTAATCTCGATCCCACGCTGAACACCGGAATGGGGGACGGTCTGACTCTTCCCGTATCAGAACGTACACCTGAACATGTGGCCGCGGTTGTCGCCTATCTCTCTTCCGAAGCTGCTATCCAAAAAAACATAACCGGAAAACATGTTTATGTAGGCGGCGCTGATTTTCTCATCTATGGCAGACCCTTTACCGTAGCAGGAGATGATGTTTCCCCCCGTTTCTTCCGCAACGCCAACAAAGAGCCGTGGACATTTGAAGATCTGGATTCCATTGCCTGGTAATAAATTCCGCAATCCAAAACCATTGGGGCTGCCATAATATCGGCCGCCCCGGCATCCTGTTATACATGAGGTCAAATCCAGGTTTTTCACGTTATATCTTTCATATTCTTTAATGTATGATAACTGCCGTATTCCATCGTCTTAAATAAAATCTTATTCAAAGCCACAACAGAATTTAAAAACTCCTTCTGCTCCTCCATATTCATCTTTCCAATCAGTATCTTTAATCCTCCCGCCTCCTTTTCCAAAAAGTCTGCCACAAATTTACTGCCCAGCTCTGTCGCCTGTACCTTTACCATACGGCGGTCGGACGGTTCATAAACCCGCTTAACAAAACCCAGTTCCACCAGGCGATCGACCTTCTTCGTTGCATGCTGTTTTGTAATCTGCAGCCGGTCTGCCAGAGCAGTCATAGTAATCAGACCACCGCCCCACTGGATTGCCCGGATGCAATAATAAAGGTCAAGACTAACTCCATGATCCAGACACTGTTCAAACAGTTTTGTAATCTGACAATACCATAAAGGCAATAAATCCAAAAGTTCTGCCTGCACTTCTGTGATTTTCATTTATATCACACTCTCCCAGCCAAAGGTTATTAAAGAAAATACATTATTATCCCTAAAATTGATTATCAACTCTCTTTACTATTAATGTATAACAAACCAAACAAAAAGTCAAGGCCGTCATATAGCCCTCAAAAGATCAGATGACGAACTTACCGCTGTTAATATGCGAAAAGATGCTCAGTACGATCTCTGTGATTCTGGCCGTGACACCACCTGATCCTTGTATCTTAAGGCTAATCCCATATCTTATAAACTGCTTAATTATAATTGGCCTTTTTTATAAAAATATGCTATTTTTGCCCTCTTAAAAATTCTGTGTATTCCATATATAAACCGCCAGATGATAAGATAAATCATCACATATTCTCATTTAAGAAAGGAGATATTTACCTATGAAAAAAGAACTCGGATTTGTCTTTCTTCGACTACCCCTCACTGCTCCCGGCGACCAGAAATCTATCGGCTACAACGAGGTGGTACTATGACTGACAACTCAACCCCGATCAATGATTCCGCCAACGTGAAACTCTCCACCCGCAAGATTATCGATTACTCTCTATGTGCGGGAGCCTATCAACTGGTCATGTACTGGATCAACACCTATATGTCCCTCTATTATACGGATGTCATAGGGGTATCCGTCACCACGGTGGCCTCCTTGCTCATGGCGGTACAGATCTTCGATGCCATCAATGACCCTATTATCGGAACCATAGCCGACCGTTCCAATTTTAAAAAAGGCAAATACACCCCCTGGGTATTTTACGGGGCCATAGGGCTATCTGTTTTTACCTTTCTGCTTTTCTCTGCCAGCCCTGCCTGGGACAGGGGCATGAAAGTTATATGGATGACTGTCATGTATCTCTTTGTTACTGTATGTCAGACCTGCTTTTATATGCCCTATATCGCCCTAAACGGTGTCATGACCTCGAACAGTGAAATCAGAAACCGCATCTCTGCTTTTCGAACTGTATTTGAGAATATAGGCGGCCAGGGCGTGGGAATGATCGCCATACCAATGATACTTTTATTTGCCTCTGCCACCTCAGGTCCCGAGGCAGCCAGGGGGTATACCATTTCTCTGGCTATCTGCGCTCTCCTGTTTATCCTGGTGGCCTTTTATACCTCCAAGCGGACAGATGAACATGTCCTTCACTCCGCAGCAGCACAGACCACTGTTCCTCTGAAAACCCAGCTCAGTTACTTTTTTCGAAACAGATATGCCTTATGTCTCGCTTTTGGCTTTCTGATGCTGGGTATCATGGTCTATGGACGCATGTCGGTACTGAGCTACTACTTCACCTACAACCGCGGTGACGTATCCATGATGGGGCTGTTCAGTATGATATCCCTGGTGTCGGTTCTTGTGGGATCCGGCTTCTTTGCCATATGGATATATCGAATATTCCGTGACAAGGCAAAAGCTCTGATATTTGCCTGTGCGCTGAACTTTGCCGTCTCCTGTGTTATGTATCTGTCCTCCAGCACAGCAGTATTCTGGGTCTGCATGTTCTTAAGTCAAACCTGCATCAGTGTCCTGGGAGGAACCTTCTATGGCATGATCGGAGATGTGTGTGATTACGGAGAGTACCGTTTCCATATCCGTTCAGATGGTGTGGTATCGGCCTTTCTGTCCATGCTGATGAAGGGAGGGGGCGCCGTGACACCTACCATCATACTGCTTGTTATGGACAAACAGGGCTATGTTCCCAATTCTGTCCAGAATGAAGCTGTGTTGAACACCATTAACTTCGGCATCAGCATGATCGGCGGTATAGCGGCATTGATTCTTGTGATCATCTTTGCCTTTTATAAGCTCAATGAAGAAAATTTAAAGTTGTACAGAGAAGTTGTACTAAAACGCGCTTTAGAGGAGGAACTTCACATTTAAAAATCTGCGTTTGGCGGTGAGATGCAGACATGACAGGATTCTTTGGGCAGGAGAATTCAGAAATCATTTTGATAAATTCTAATTCTCCCGCCCGCTTCGCTTCTATAGAAAAGTACCATCAGCAAACGGGCAATTATGATGTCAAAAAATCCATGATAAGGTATTAGAAAAAGCCCAATTCTTTTCAATAAGAATCAGACTTTTTCAGTGCCATCGAAATATATAGATTTCTCAGACATTCCGGCCGTATACGGAATTTCCTATACAAAATACAAAGTCATTCTTCCGCCAGCAGCAAGACAGGCTTTATCGCCCTGCCCTTTTCCATATCCTCAAATGCCTGCTCTATATCATCAAATTGATAATAAGAAAGCAGTCTGTCAATAGGATAGTTACCATTCTTATATTCCGAAAGCAAATATGGGAAAAATTTATATTTATCAGCAAAACCCATACCACAACTGGAGACACGCAGATTCTTAGTCTGCATATACTGATATGGAATCTCACCAGGAGAAATACTGGCCGGGACACAACATTCCCCTCCGTTTGCACAGCTGTAAATCGCTGCGGTAACAACCTTATGAGAAGGTGCAGTGACAACGGCGAACTTTACCCCCTGACCGTTCGTTATCCTTTTTACCTCTTCCGCCAGGGAATATTTCCTCGGTGTAATGAACGCTTCCGGTCCCGACACCTCCACACTATAGCCTTTCTCCTCTTCCAATCTCATGCTGTTGATCGTATGTGTAGCGCCAAGTTCTCTGGCAAGTTCCAGCTTTTTATCATAGCAGTCAATGGCAATGATTGTCTTACATCCTGCCAGTTTTGCTCCCATAACAGCCGCCATTCCCACACTCCCTACCCCATATACCGCAATGGCATCTTCACAGACGGGTTTTAAAAAATTCAGTACCGTACCGGAACCGGTACTGAACCCGCAGCCAACAGGCGCCGCTGCCGCAAAAGGCACGTCTTTATCAATTTTTACACAGCTGCTCTTATGGCAGAGAACAAGTTCCGCAAATCCTCCCTGCCCCATCAGATGACCCACGGCCCTGCCGGCCTTATCCCTGATGCGGGGAGTACCATCTTTGCGCCCAAAATACATATTAAACCCATTTTCACAGCTAAGATATTGTCCCTTCCTGCAGGCCTCGCAGGTTCCGCAGTGAGGAACCGTAAGCACAACCTTATCCCCTGGTTCAAATTCCGTCACCTGGGAACCGGCTTTCTCCACTACCCCTGCCCCCTCATGTCCAAGAATCGCAGGAAGCTTCACTGTAGCTCCTGTCTGACGCACCAATTCATCCGTGTGGCAGATCGAACACGCATAAATCCTTACCAATACTTCATCTTCTCTTGGCTCATCATCAATCTCTACCGTTTCAAATATAAATCGGTCGCCTGGTTTATGGATGACCGCTGCTTTCATCTTCATAAAAAACTCCCATTTCTTTTTAAACTTTCCACTCCATCACCGGCTTGACCGCAATCCCGTCTTCCATATCCCTAAATGCCTGATTGATGTCTTCAAAAGAATAATGCGTCAGCAGCAGGTCAATGGGATAATTACCCTTCTTGTACTGTTCAAGAATATACGGGAAAAACTCGTATTTATTGGCGTCGCCCATACCACAACTGGAAATCTTAGTGTTCATCGCCTGCATCCTCTGGGTAGGTGCCTCCACCGTGTACAAAGAAGCCGTAATGCAGCATTCCCCATAAGTTGCCAGCGATTTTATGGCCGGAATCGCCACCTCGTCTACTGGAGCTGTCACAATGGCATAATCCACGCCCCGTCCTCCTGTACAGTCTTTCACCGCATCCGTAACCGGATATTTGATCGGCTCCAGAAATCCTTCCGGTCCCGACACCTCATACTGATGCCCCTTCTCCTCCTCAATTTTTGTCCTGTTAATCAAGTGGGTTGCTCCCAGCTTTTTTGCCAGTTCCAGTTTCTTATCGCTGCGGCTGACTGCAATAATGGTCTTGCACCCAGCCAGTACTGCACCCATAAGAGAGGCCGTTCCGGTACTTCCCAGGCCATAGACAGCTACCACATCATCTGGTTTTGGTTTCAAATAATTTAGCACGGTTCCCGTTCCTGTTGTAAAACCGCATCCAACAGGAGCAACAATATCAAAAGGAATTTCTGGATCTACCTTTACACAGCTGGACTCAAAAACCATGGTATATTCTCCAAAAGACCCCTGTCCCATCATCTGTCCCAGAGGATTTCCATTCTTATCCCGAATCCTCGCTGTTTTGTCTTTTCTTCCAAACTGCAGCTCATACCCATGGACACAAGCCGTATACTTTCCCTTTTTACAATTTTCGCACTCCCCGCAGTGCGGCGTTGTCATAATAACATGATCTCCAGGCTTTACTTTTGTCACCTTAGAACCTACCTTCTGGACAACACCAGCTCCCTCATGTCCCAGAATTGCCGGCAGTTTAATGGCAACTCCAGCTGAACGAACATATTCGTCACTGTGGCAGATACTGCTGGCATGAATCTTTACCAACACCTCATCATCCCTGGGTTCATCATCCATCTCCACTTCCTGAAATTCAAAAGGATCTCCCGGTTTGTAAATAACTGCTGCTTTAAACTTCATTTCTGCTCTCCTCTCATTCTTAAATTCTATGGGCCAACTCATACCCATTGCGTATGGAATCCATAATACTTCCGGTGCCGGTTACCAGGGAATATATCTCTTTTCCACAACCATAAAGTTCATTTGCCATAGAAGGCCTTGCCCGAAATCCCACGGCCATAACTACCTGATCCGCCTCCAAAAGCTTTTCTTCGCCATCTCTATTCACAATCACCGCGCCGCCCTCATGAACCTCCTTAATTCTGTAGCCGGTAAATACCTCAACCTCATATTGTTTCAGAAGATCTTCCATCATTAGCTTATTGGGCAAAGGAGTTCCTGAAGCCATCAGCTGGTCCAGAC
Organism: Lachnospiraceae bacterium; assembly: GCA_030536685.1. GTDB lineage: Bacteria > Bacillota > Clostridia > Lachnospirales > Lachnospiraceae > TWA4. Next base: position 5,346 of record JAUNPP010000097.1, on the reverse strand, counting down.
CATCTACAATCGTCACCTTTTTTCCTTTTCGCGCCAAATCATAACCAATCTCACACCCGGTAAGACCTCCGCCAATAATAACAACTCTTTCACCTAACGCGCATGTTCCCATAACAGCACTGATACAGTCCACCGTCTTTTCATGGTCTATACCAGAAATCGGCGGCATGACCGGTCTGGCTCCGGTTGTCAGAACAACTGTGTCCACATCCAAATCCCGTATCTCGTCAGCTCCCAGTTCCATGCCTAAATGTATAGAAACCCCCAGTTCCCTCAACTCATTCTGAAACCACAAATTAAGAGCCTCTATCTCTGATTTAAAATCATGATGTCCTGCTGCCAGAAGCAGTCCTCCCATCTTGTCTTCTTTCTCATAGATTTCCACCTTATGACCTCTTAAAGCAGCCGTATACGCAAATTCCATACCTGCCACACCGCCTCCTATAACCCCAATTTTTTTAGGACGGAACACAGGCTTCATTTCATAAATTCCTTCTTTAATAGAAACAGGATTAACCGCACAGCAGGTATACTTTCCAAGCGCTCCTTCTCCATTGCATCCCAGATTACAGCAAATACAAGGACGAACCCGTTCCGGTCTTCCCATAGCTATTTTGTTGGGATATTCCGGATCTGCCAGAGACTGCCTTCCAAGAACAACTCCATCCAATCTGCCTTCTCCAATAGCCTTGTCTGCGATACAGGGATCATTCATCCTGCCTCCTGCCGCAATAACCGGAATGCTGACCTCCCTTTTCACCCGCTCTACATATGGAAGCAGATATCCCTGCTCCAAATAAGTAGGCGGCAGCATATAATAGAAAGAATCATAAATACCTGCGTCTACGCTTAGAACATCATATCCGTACTTTTCCAGAAGCTTTGCCACTTCCACCGCCTCTTCTATGGTGCGTCCTGCCTCGTTTTCTCCATTCAGAGAAGGCTTATGCAACCCTTCCACAAAACTCTTGATTCCCAGACGCATGCCTACAGGAAATCCTTCACCACATACTTCCTTAATACCCTGTACCAGTTCCTTTGCAGCCCTCAGACGGTTTTCAAGATTTCCTCCATACTCATCTCTCCGATGATTGGTCATGCTCATGGCAAGCTGATCTAAAAGATATCCCCAATGCATGGCATGCATTTCCACTCCGTCAAAGCCAATATCCTTCAAAAACTTCGCCGCACCTATAACCGCACCAATTTTCTTTTTAATCTCCTCCGTGCTCAATACCGGAGTTACCTCGTCTGGTGCAAAATAATATGGCAGCGCATCAGAGCTTTTGCAGCCTGGAATACCATTCCGTCCAACCCCAAATGATATCTGTATAAATACCTTTGCCCCATACCCATGACATCTGTCCAGTAAGAGTTTCTGTCGCCGGACATATTCTCCATCCATGGAACACTTAAAAAGAACCGGGTCAACTTCCGTATCCGGATGAACAGCCGGAACCGTAATCACGCCAAACCCTCCTTTTGCCCGCTCCACAAAATATTCCAGTCCGTTGTCCAAAATATATCCATTCTCATCCAACAGCTCCATCAATCCCATTGGGGCTGTCCAAAAACGATTCTTCACTATTACATTGCCAACCTTAATAGGCTGAAGAAGATTTGAGAACTGTTTATACATACATAAAACCTCCTCATTTTAAAAATCAATTGCCCAGATAAGAAATAATTTTTACTGGCTTTACGGCAAAAATAAGCCCCACGATCCAGAAGAACACCATTCCAATCACCATAGGCGAATAAATACTCTGCGCCTGCCCGAAAAGTCCTCCGATAAATGATACGATAAACGGACTGACAACCGAAGCCCCCGTTGAGAGGGCATAATTGATACCCATGGCAGTCCCATAAACGGTAGGGTCCGCTACAACACTCAGCGCTGTAAATGCGGACGCATAGAAAATGTGGTATCCGATACCGATAAGAATGACGCCTAAAAACAACATTCCGGTACCTGTATGGAATACAATGCTGGTAAAACCTGCCCCAATGAAAAGCAAACCTGCCGGAATAGAATATTTCCCGATTTTTCCATAAATCGTTCCAATAAACAGTCCAATCACCATACCAGCCATATTAAAGCTGCTGACAATCGTACCTCCAAGTGCAGCCGTACCCAGTCCTTCCTCAATCACGATGGAAGCCGTATAGATAAGCACCGGATACATAAAACAGAATGCCACCGCGTTGACCAGCGTAAAATACCATATACGCCCACTCCATTTACTTTTTGCACCGGTATCAGCTTTCTCTGTACCGGTATTCGCTGCCTTCGGTGTAAATTTGGGAATAAAAAGTGCAAAGATAAACGGAATCAGCGCAATCAGGTGGTACAAAAAAAGTTCGCGGAGGGAACGTGCGGCAAAAAAGCCACCGACCTGTGTACATAAAGTACCGGCAACTCCATTGAACGTGGCTCCCCAGCCCATTACTGTGGCACGAGTCTGACCATCATACAGATGTGATACAAGAATTGCAGGCATAGGCATAAACAATCCCAAAGCCAGTCCCACAATGCCACGGCAGACAAGAATAAACCAAAAACTGTCGCAGTAGAAAAATGGAAGCAGACCACCTGTAAAAAATATTATGTATCCTAAAAACAACGTTTTCTTGAATCCCAGTTTATTAATTACCATCCCGCAGAGCAGGTTCGTTGGAATCGCCGTAAGCATGGGAACACTTGAAACCAGCGTCACGGTTGTCAGGGAAATCCCGGGGAAAGATTCGGCAACCAGAGTCGTTGCCGCATAAGTACCGTTGGTCAGACTCTGACACATATAAGTGACCAATGTTGCCACCAGGATTAATATGGCGCTGGTCTTCACCGGCCGGTCCAGCTTTTCAGGTTTAATGGTAAAATCCAGATTTTTAAACATGAGAACTCCTCCTAATAAAAAATATGTTACAGCCTCAATATGCAGTACGCGAAGCCGCTTCCTTCCAAATTCCGCAATCCTCCTTGATTTTCTCACAATAAGAATCCATCGCTCTCACTGCATCTTCTCCGACCGGAAGATGTAAAGGCGGATTCTCGGAATTAGCTGCTTCGATAATCAAATTCGCCAGCTTTGCCGGGTCCCCCTCCTGTTTCTGTTTCAGTGCATCCTCTACAAATGCTGTCTGCCACCTGCTGTCGTCATAATCATCTATATGGATATCGCTCTCAATTCCCCATACGTTTTTATCATAAAACCCGGTTCTGAATACCCCCGGTGCCGCATTGGTCACCTTAATACCAAAGGGAGCCACCTCAAAGGCCAGACTCACGGAAAAACCGGTAACTGCGAATTTAGAAGTATGGTAAACAACAGGTCCCTGGGCGTAACCGGCGGCTGAAGCGATATTAATGATATGACCGCTGTTCTGCCGACGCATAATCGGAAGTACGGCCCGCGTCACTCTCATGAGTCCGAACACATTAATATCAAACAGATTCCTGATATTTTTCTCCGACGTCTCCTCAAAATTGGTAATTCGTCCCCGGCCGGCGTTATTTACCAGAACATCAATTCGCCCAAACTTTCTCACTCCCTCCTCCACAATGGCCTGAATCTGCGCTTCCTCTGTCTCTGCCACATCCAACTTTGCCGTCATTACCCTGTCTTGGTATTTCTCCCATATGGTAAAGTCCTGTTCCTTCCGCGTTGTAGCTATGACAAAATCTCCATTTTCCAACGCTGCTCTGGCAATGGCATTGCCCATTCCCTTTCCCGCTCCTGTTATCAACCATACTTTCTTCATAGGAAACTCCTTATTTTTTTAATATTTTTAAAAGTTAATCCATTTTCTGCTGATACCCTTAATCGGCGGCAGACCTGGTCCATCATTAACATCTGCATATTGTTGGTACAGACCGCTGGTCAGGCACAACTCCTCCTCTCTTCCGGAGACATCATTTATGATTTCAAATTCTCTTCCTTCTCTAATCTTATCCATACAATCAGGATCGGTAATAGCCAGCGTTCCCAGCGCAAACAGGTCTCCATAATTAAGTGCATCCAGCATTTCTTCAGCTGTTTTTATCTGTCCGCAAACCATAAACGCACATCGTTTGTTGATTCTCTCATAAATCATGGCGTTTAACGCAATTCCGCTATTGTCACTGCCAAATCTTTTGTACGCAGGTCCATTGATTAGTACATTAGAAAATGTAGAAGAATGGAGATAGTCTATTCCCTCGTCTGCAATTCGGTCAACCAACTCCAGACTATCTTTAATCGTATATCCAATATTCTCCCCATGAATTTCCTCCGGGCAGAAACGGAACCCCAAAATAATCTTCTCTTTTCCGGACTCTGCAATTACTGCTTTTACTCTTCTGACAACCGCAAGAGGAAATGCCATTCTCTTTTCCATGCAGCCTCCCCACTGATCTTCCCTACGATTGGAATAGGCCGACAAAAACTGCTGAATGATATAATGGTTACCTCCATGTATTTCGATTCCATCAAATCCGGCCTCTATGGAAATTCTGGCTGCATTTCCATAGGCTTCTATCAATGCCTCTACCTGCTCTCCCGTCAGTTCCTCCGGATGGTAATTCAGCCATGGAAAATCCATTTTAGACGGTGCATAAGCCTTTCCATACTGCTTCACGCTCCCAGCGGCTTCTCTCCCTGCAAAATGGAGCTGCATGATTGCGAGATTTCCGCTCTCCTTAATTGCAGAAGAAATTTTTTGTAATTCCTTCCTATTGCTGTCTTCAAAAATATGGTTTTCATTTGTTACAGCCTTTCCGTATTTTGAAACAGCACAGGAACCAATGATAATAAGCTGCCCTACCCTATTTCTTCTCCGGTAATATTCTACTTCCTCCTGATCAACCGTTCCATCCGTGCTTTTCCCTGCTACAATCATAGGGGCCATAGCACATCGGTTGTGCAATATAACACCATTGTTTAATGTTAGATCTTTAAATAAAGGATCATACCGTTTATTCATTCTTACACCTCCTGCTCCTGTTAAAAGCCATACCCTATTCATTTTTACTATTTTCATTTTAGATATTTTGCACAATTACGTCTATTCTTAAAAAAGAAATATGTGTAATAAGTAGACAAAATAAGAAAAAGACACCTTCCTGTAGATATTTTCAGATTTTGTGGCAAACTTGAAAAAACTCAGAAAACTACTGGTTTTTTCAAGGAGATTGTAAAGTTGGATACTTGTACTCATGAAGTCCACCGTAAGCGCAGGATTTGACGCTTACTTTCTATACATTATGTTGTTTGACACTTATCATCGAACTTATGTTTGTATCAGGCTTTTGAACGTAAGCGTCAAATCCTGCGCTTACCTATAAAATCACGCCGCTAACAGATATCA
>JAUNPP010000258.1 GCA_030536685.1 Lachnospiraceae bacterium | reverse complement strand
CTGCGAGCTTTACGCAGCACTTTTAGAGAAAAAACTTCATCATGAGAATTACCGGATTCTTCCGGATAAGACCATACGCATCTATGAACCGCAATATGAGGCTGCCGGATACAGTGCTCTTGCAGGGGGAAATAACCTGGGAATCAACAAATTGGAAATGCGTAAAACAACATTGGAAGAGTATTATATGAGGTTAAAAACGGAGGGAAAGGCATGATGAATTATATAAAAAGTGAATGGTATCGAATTACCCGTAATAAAGATATTTATTTTCTGACAGGTGCCATTGCCGGGTTATGTGTACTTATGAATGTTATTCTTTTTGTGTCAAATCATACAATTCCGGATTTTCGATACGGGACAGTGAGATTTTCCATGAATTTGGGAATCGGGGGCCTTCAGATTTTGATGATGACGGGAGCCTTTTTGGCAGCATTTCTGTTTGGAAATGCGAAACAGAACGGCACTTTAAAGAATGTAATTGCTTACGGTGTGTCGAGAAAAACAATCTTTATCGGTGAATGTATTGTATGTACAGCAGTTGCCTTTTGCAGTCTGGCAGTGATTCTGGCTGTTTATATTCCCAGTGCACTTTTGCTGCTGGACGGACCGTCAGGAAAGCCGTTACAGGTGTTTTTTAAAGGCGTAGGTGCAACATTGCCAAGTGCTGTTGCAGCAGTGATTCTGGCGGTTGTTCTTATTAATGTTTTTGACAAAGCGATTAGTGCGGTGGGTCTCTGGTGGGCGATTATGATTGCTGTTCCCCAGGTGTGCTTTTTTGTTGGATTGAAGTTTGAGCCCATAGAAAAGGCGGCAGAATGGATGCCGTGGAACTTTCTAAGTATGGGTGTGATTGCAAATATGAGCAGGTATCAGTGCCTTTGGGATACAGGGGAAGGGCTGTTCCAATGTCTTATCTCAGGAGCAGTCGGGATTTTGATTTTCCTTGTATGCGGGCTGTTTCTGGTAAGAAAAAAGGAATTGTGAGATTAAAAATATATGGGAATATTGTATGCTGCATTGGGGATTATGTTAGCTGCATCCGCCTTTTTTTATATGCGGTACCGCATGCTGCGTAAGTCAATTCGCAGGACGGATGAGCAGTTAAAAGGTATTGTTGGAGAAATAGAAGAAAACAGAATTTTGAAGCTGGACGAGCCGGAAAAGGAGCTGGAAGCCCTTCAGGTGACGATTAATAATCTGTTGGGCGAGGTACGCTCTGAGCGTATAGGTTTCGAGAAAAGGGAGAAAGAGTTTCAGAAACAGATAGAAAATATCAGTCATGATCTGAGGACTCCACTGACCGCAATGAAAGGCTATTTGAAGCTTATAGATAAAGACTGTCTGTCTGCTGACGACAGGGAAAGTCTTGAAACCGTTATCAGAAAAACGGGATATCTGGAGCGTCTGGTTAATCAGTTTTATGACTATTCCAGATTTTCGTCACAGGATTATGTGCCGGATGTGGAAAATGTGGATATCGCCCGTCTTCTTCGGGAGACGATTGTGGATTACTATCCGGAACTGACAGATAAAAAGCTGGATGTGCAGATAGAAATACCGGATGCGCCTGTCTGGGTGAAGGCAAACCGTAATGCCGCAGAGAGAGTTTTTCTGAATCTTCTCCAGAATGCAGGGAGATATGCGGAGCATCTTCTTTGGGTGAAGCTGGAAGCAGCAGACGGAGTCATTATCCGGTTTATAAATGATGTGTCGGATTTTACAGATGAAGATTTAAGTCATCTGTTTCAGAGGTTTTATGTAAAGGACAGCGCCCGCAGCCGGGAGGCTACGGGGCTTGGTCTTACGATTTCCAGGTATCTTACTGAGAAAATGGG
>JAUNPP010000096.1 GCA_030536685.1 Lachnospiraceae bacterium | reverse complement strand
GTGCTTTCTGTACTGTTTCCTGTTCCCTCTGCATTATTTCCTACACTGTTATACTCATTCAGATGGGCGTACAGGCGGCTTCTGGCAGCAACAGCCAGCGCCTTCAGAGTTTCTTCTTCCCTTATCCGTGAATAATCCACCGACATCATATAAATCAGGAAGTTTTCCACACTCATCTGTCTGTTTTCCACCTGAATCCGCAGCTCATCCGCCAGATGATAATCACGAATTCCCCTGCTGTTTTCCGTGTGAAACCAGAAAATCATGCAGGGGAGCCAAATTGCCAGCAGCTCCAGTAGGACTGCTTTTCCCAGTTTTTCCAATCCCGCTCTCATACTACAGCATATGCCGCGCCGAAGCGGTTGTTCCGAATTTCCTATTCAAACAGCAGGCGTTTGCGCTCAATCATTTCATCTACACGGGAAATATACTGCTGAATATCTTTTACATTGGATGCCCGCTCAATCATTTCTCCGTTTTCCTGATTTGCACCGACTTTAACCCGCTTTGTCACGGCTCCTGCTCCAAGTGCCAGAATAGACTGTTTTTCTTCCATAATAAGGATGTTGTAGATTCCCTCTTTTCCGGGTCTTGCATAGCCTACATTTTCCAGATTGCCGGACATATTTTTCTGGCGGTACAGATAATACGGCTCCATTCCCATGCGGGCAGCGCCTTTTGCGGTAATCTCCATCATAGCTGCTGTATTCTGCTCCAGATAAAGGTGGCCGTACAGTTCTTTTTCCGTGTTCAGCCTGGAAGCCCTTTTAATCGCCAGCGTATGTACTGTCAGATTGTCCGGATTCAGCGCCTCAATTTCCTCCATCGTATGAGCCACATCTTCCTGATGCTCCTGCGGCAGTCCGATAATCAGATCCATATTGATATTGTCAAAGCCAGCGTCTCTTGCCATTCCAAATGCCCTTTTGACATCCTCTACCGTGTGCCGGCGGCCAATCAGGTCAAGCGTTTCCTGCTTCATGGTCTGAGGATTGATGGAAATCCTGTCTACCGGATAGCGGCGCAGAACCTCCAGTTTTTCCGGTGTGATGCTGTCCGGGCGTCCTCCCTCTACCGTCCACTCCTTTAAATAGGATAAATCAAATCCGGATGTGATTTCTCCCAAAATCCGGTCCAGATATACAGGAGGCAGCGTGGTCGGAGTTCCACCGCCAAAGTAAATGGTATTCAGCTTCTTTCCTGCAAAATGCTCCTGTACAAACCGTATCTCCTTTTCCAGCGCCAGGACATACTCTTCCATACGTTTTTCCCAGCGGCTGTAGGGGTAGGATGTAAAAGAACAATACAGACAGGTGGTGGGACAAAACGGAATTCCGATATAAAGACTGTATCCATCCTCATAATCCAGCAAATCCAGCAAAGCCCGCTCTTTATGAGCGATCTGAATGCTCAGCCTGCATTTTTCATCTCCGATCAGGTATTTCTGCTTCAGTTCTGCTGCAATCTCATCATCGGAAAATCCCTCTTCCAGCAGAGCCATCGGCAGCTTTACCGGGCGAATTCCGGTCAGCGTTCCCCAGGGATGCACCCTTCCTCCGGTCATTTGGGAAAAAATGCCGTAAACCATGCGTTTCAGCTGATTCTTTACAGTTCCCGCTTCTGCCCCTGTAAAAGCAGCGCTGCAATAACAACGATCCGCCTTCACCGCACATACGGCAGTAAAAGCTTCATGATAGCAGACCGCAAGGCAAATTTCCTCTGCCACATCCTCAGACTTTCCGGCGGCGGCCTCTGTAATTCTCTCAGAAACAGCGGCTTCTGTAATTCTCTCAGAAACAGCAGCTTCTTTCTTCTCGCAGGCCTCTATTCCATATGTCTGTGCGCGTGACAGCAGTTCGGATTCATAAGAAGAAAAATCCTGGCTTCGGGTTTCCACCGAAATGCCAGGAAAAAACGCTGTAATTAATCCCCGAATATCATATTCGTACTGAACTTCGTTTAAAATTAATCTCATATCATACCTCTTGCAGCCGGATTGCGGCGGCGTTCAAATTCTATGCTGGTAGCTGCATCATGCCCCGGATACACATAAGTTTCCGAAGGAAGCACCAGAAGCTTTTCCCTGATGGATTTCATCAGGGCAAGGGTATTGCCGGTCTCCAGATCTGTCCGACCGTAGGAACCTCTGAACAGGGTATCCCCTGCAAACAGCTGCCCCTCGTCTTTCAGATAATAGCAGACTCCTCCCACAGTGTGCCCGGGAGTTGCAATCGTTGTAATCTCAAAATCAGCTACCCGAAATACTTCTCCATCTTTCAGGTAATGATCCGCATCAAACTCCACAGCTTTTCCGCCCCAGCCCTCTGAGAGGTTGGCGCCTGCATCCAGAAGAACCGGTTTTTCCGCCTCTCCTGCATACACCGGCACATCAAACATATTTTTCAGATCCGGTACCGCCATCATGTGATCAAAATGACCATGGGTCAGTAAAATGGCTTTTAAGATCAGCCCCTCACGCCGGATCTTCATTGCAATCAGATCAGCTCTGTCAGCCGGGTCCACTACAAATGCTTCTCTTGTATCATCATTCCAGACCAGATAGCAATTAGTCATAACCATCCCCAGCTGCATGCTGTACATTCTGTAATCACTCATTCTAAACTCCTATCTCTGCGTCCATGTGCAGCTTCTTTACAGCTGTCTGCCACTTTTCTACAGCTGTCTGCTGCTTTTCCACAGCAGTCTGCTTCTTTTCCACAGCTGTCTGCTGCTTCTTTACAGCTATCCGTTGCTTCTCTTGATATCGTATATACCTTCTATCTGACGCAGCTTCTTTACAATAAAATTCAAAGAATCAATCCCTTCTACCGTAATACGTACAATCAAGGTTGCTACGCCCTTATGGCTTCGGTTTGTATGGAAATCTTCAATATTGTAATTATTTTCCGCAAAGGTCTGTGATACCGCCGCGATAATTCCCTGACGGTCATATGCATAGATCAGCAGCTCTACCCCGTAGGAATCTTTGCTTTCCGGCTGATCTGCCCACTCTACTTCGATACTGCGGGCCCTTTCTGCTTCCGAAAATGAAAGAAAATTTTTACAATCCGTGCGATGTACCTTGATTCCGCGGTTTCGGGTCACATAGCCGATAATCTCATCACCCGGCAGCGGATTACAGCAATGAGCACAGACGCAGACCATATTTTCGCCTTTGCCTGCTGCACTGCCATTTCCGCTTCCGAAAAAGCTTTTGATGACAAACTGGCCGAAGCGGACGCCGTTTTTCGCTTTCTCGCGTTCCTTTTCTTTATTCAGACGGGCATTTTTATCTGCATCCTGTCTGAATTTCTCCAGAACCGCTTCATCGGTCAGTTCCGGTTTCTTTTCGGAAAAGAGCTCCCGCATCTTGTTGACAACCTGACCTTCCTTCAGGCCGCCGTGTCCTACTGCTGCCATGACGGCATTCCAGTCCATAAAGCCATACTTATGCATCACTTTTTCTCTGGCTGCCGGCGTATTAATTTCCTGGAAATTAATATTTTTAGCCTTACAGTATTTTTCCAGCATCGCGCGTCCCTGTTCGATGTTCTCAGGTCTGTTCTGCGCTTTAAACCACTGACGGATCTTTGTTCTGGCCTGCGGGCTCTTACAAAGCTTCAGCCAGTCCCGGCTCGGGCCTGATGCATTCAGAGACGTCTGAATCTGAATACGGTCGCCGTTCTGGATTTCATAGCTGATGGGCTGAACCTTTCCGTTGACCACAGCGCCTACCATCCGATTTCCGACGGCAGTATGAATACGGTAGGCAAAATCAATAGTTGTGGAGCCTTTCGGCATATTGATAACCTTTCCCTGCGGTGTAAAACAAAATACACTGTCAGAGAACAGATTTAATTCACTTTTTACTTCATTTACAAACTCGGAGTTATTTTCGCTGTCCTTCTGTAGCTCTAAAAGCTCCCGCAGCCAGGTCATCTTATCGATCTCCGCCCGGGTGATATTCTCACCGGCTTTTCCTTCCTTATACTTCCAGTGAGCTGCAATACCATATTCGGCAATACGGTGCATTTCCTCTGTTCTGATCTGTACTTCAAACATTCTTCCGTCTTTGCCCACTACGGTTGTGTGAAGGGATTTGTAATTATTGGGTTTGGGCATTGCAATATAATCTTTAAAACGGCCGGGAACCGGCGTATACATCTTGTGTACGATGCCAAGAACCGCATAACAGTCTTTTTCACTGGAAACGATCGCGCGAATCGCAAATACATCATAAATCTGGTCAAAACGTTTATTCTGGTTCTTCATCTTTTTATAGATGCTGAACAGATGCTTCACACGGCCGTAAACCTGCGCGTCGATACCGGTTTCTTTATAAACATGCTGCTTAACTTCCTGTACGATTCCCTCTACAAACTTCTCGCGCTCCGGCGTATTCTCTTCAATCTGATACTTCAGCTCCTTATATGCTTCCGGCTCCAGATAGCTGAGCGCGATATCATCCAGCTCGATCTTAACCTTGGAAATACCAAGACGCTGCGCCAGAGGAGAATAGATATCCATCGTCTCTCTGGACTTTTCAATCTGCTTTTCCGGTTTCATAAACTGCAGTGTCCGCATATTGTGCAGACGGTCAGCCAGCTTGATAATGATGACACGAATATCCTTTGCCATTGCAAGAAACATCTTACGAAGATTCTCTGCCTGGATTTCTTCTTTTTCAGAAGAAGCATATGGAAGATTGGTCAGCTTTGTAACGCCGTTGACCAGATCCGCAATTTCCTTTCCAAACAGTTTCTCAATGTCTGCATAGTTATATTTGGTATCTTCAATTACATCATGCAGCAATGCGGCAGCAATGCTTTCCTTATCAAGCTCCAGCTCTGCCAGAATGATTGCCACATGCAGCGGATGAATAATATAGGGTTCTCCTGATTTGCGCTTGATTCCGCCGTGTGCCTCGTCTGCCAGCCGATAGGCGCGCTCCACCAGTGAAATATCATCCGAAGGATGATAACATCTGATCGTATCCACCAGTCTCAGATACAGCATATCCGGACTTTCCGGGTTTACCGGTTCTTTCTTTTGTCTTTCACGAATTTCCTCTTCTAATGTCATCTTCTCACCTCTTATACCGTAATAGAACTGCATTTTCACCATTATTGTACGTTTGTTTCCCATTATAATCAGATATAACGAAAAAAGCAATTAAAAAGAAAAAAGAATCCCGCAGACAGGATTCTTTTCATTACCGTTACGACGCACAAAATATAAACATAATATATCAGAAAAACTGCCAGGCGCTTTGCTGCCTGACAGTCATGAATCTATTTCTGTATTACCGAACCAGTTTTCTGAAGATCTGATACTGTTCTTCGGAAATGTCCTTTGACATGGATAATGCTTCGTCGATGTCGAAATCTACATAATCACCATTCTTATATGCTACAATACGTTTGCTCTTGCCCTGTGACAGTAAATCAACTGCTTTTGCGCCCATAATAGAAGCGATCACACGGTCTCTGCAGGAAGGTGAGCCGCCTCGCTGCATATGTCCGAGAATAGTTGCTCTTGTCTCAATACCGGTAGCCTGCTCAATACGTTTTGCCATACTGGTGGAATGTCCGATACCTTCTGCATTGATAATGATATGATGAGTCTTGCCGCTTCTGTGCTTTTCGATCAGGCTGTCAATGATTGCCTGTTCATTGTAATCATAGCGTTCAGGCAGAAGTACATCCTCAGCGCCTGAAGAAATTGCTGCCCATAATGCAATATAACCTGCATTACGGCCCATAACTTCGATAATAGAGCATCTTTCATGAGATGCAGAAGTATCTCTTACCTTATCGATCGCATCCATCGCGGTGTTAACTGCGGTATCAAATCCAATCGTATATTCTGTACATGAAATATCAAGGTCAATTGTACCGGGAACGCCAACTGCGTTGATTCCCTGATTAGCCAGCTTCTGTGCTCCTCGGAATGAACCGTCGCCGCCAATTACAACCAGTCCCTGAATACCGTGTTTACGACAGATATCAGCAGCCTTCTTCTGACCCTCCTCTGTCATAAATTCCATACAACGAGCTGTATAAAGAATCGTACCGCCTCTGTGGATAATATCAGAAACACTCATACTGTCCATGTCTACGATTTCTTCATTCAAAAGACCTGCAAACCCTCTTTTGATACCTTTTACTTTGATGCCCAGTTTACATGCAGTTCTCACTACGCCCCTGATGGCAGCATTCATTCCCGGCGCATCACCGCCACTTGTTAAAACTCCTATTGTCTGTACTTCTGACATAATAGCTCCTCCAGATAATTTTCCATATTTCTAGTGCGGTGATTTTGCTTGGCTTGCTTGCAATGGCAAAATCACGGATAGCTGAGCGAATTTGTCTATTCAAAGGTTCCCGCTGGTTATGCTCAGCCATAATTATTCTAATGCATATGCCTCTATTTTTCAATAGGCATATCAATGACTTTCACGTTATCACACATAAAAATATTGTTTAATTTTTTTATTGAATCTGCACAAATCGTCATTCTCCACTGAATCGGCAGGTTTTTTTTGGCTCTTTCTTTAGCAAGATAAATACTTATCATACTGTTCCCCGGAAATTCGTCGATAATATCATACAATGCTTTTTCATGAGAATACCAGAAATCCTTATCCTGACAGCGGATCCATAAACGTTTGGGAATGGCTTCCAGCGGAATGACCCGCTCGCAGATCAGCTTCGCCGCCGCATTTTCCGAGGCATTCACTCTTCCTTTGATAAACACCCGGCCTTCCTCCGCAAGAAACGCCTCGTTTTTCTCCAGGTCCCTGGGGAAAACCAGCACCTCCATACTTCCGGTCAGATCTTCCAGCGTAATAAATGCCATTCTTTTATTCGTCCTTGTTATTTTAACAGTTTTTCCGGTAATAATTCCTCCAACCACGGCAGTCATTCCATCCATAACCCGGGCTGCTCCGGTTTCTTCATCCGGCACAAAATCCGCTGAGGTATTGCTGATCTGTTTTTGCCATGTTTCCTGCCAGGACTCCATCGGATGACCGGAAATATAAATTCCCAGACTTTCCTTTTCATAAGCCAGATACAGGTCTTTTTCATATTCACCTACATCCGGAAAATCTTCCTCTTTCATCACAGGATCTTCATCTCCGGCAAACAGATCAAATAAAGTCATCTGACCTGCAATTCCGGTTTTCTGATCTCTGTTTTTCTGATCCATCAGCTGAGGATAGAGAAGCATCTTCTGCTTTCTGGTTCCCGGCAGTGAATCCAGCGCACCGCTTTTTATAAAATTTTCCAGCGTCCGCTTATTCAGCTCCCTGCTTCCCAGGCGATCGATAACATCCTTCAGAGAACGGAAAGAACCATTCTTTTCCCGCTCCTCGATAATCGCAAGAACCACGTTTTTACCGACACTTTTAATAGCGGAAAGTCCGAATCGGATACTGTTTCCGGCGGTTGTAAAGCCCCAGTCGCCCTCATTGATATCCGGCGGCAGGATTTTAATTCCCATCTGGCGGCAGGTCAGGATATACTCGCTGATCTTGCTGCTGTTTTCAATAATGGAAGTCAAAAGAGCCGCCATAAACTCTGTTGGATAATAGTATTTTAACCAGGCGGTCTGATACGAAACCACCGCATACGCAGCCGCATGCGACTTGTTGAATGCGTATTTGGCAAAATCCATCATTTCGTTATAGATTGTTTCCGCTGTCTTTTCTGAGATTCCATTGGCAATACAGCCGCAGACGCCTTCCTCCGGGTTACCATATATAAAGTTATGGCGCTCTTTCTCCATAACTGCTGTCTTTTTCTTACTCATGGCACGACGCACCAGATCGCTTCGTCCCAGAGAATAACCACCCAGATCACGCACGATCTGCATAACCTGTTATAGTGATAGGTAAGTCTTTGATGCTATCTCCGACTTTTCCCCCACTCCACACCGTGCATGCTGGTTTCCCAGCACACGGCGTTCCATCGTTATAGCTTTTATTCATTCTAATCAAACAACCTAAAAACAAACATTTTTAATTCTATTGGTATTCTGGTAATTTCATACAAAAGTGCTTTATATCGAACACCTCCACCATCAATGTTAGAAGCATTAATATTTTGTTGATGTTTGTTGTATTTAGAATTTTAATTATAACTAAGCATAAGGCCCTTTTTATCTTTCACAATAATTGCTAAATCTAAGAGTTGTCTTAGTCTATTAACTTTTCTAATTTCAGCTTGTCTAAGTTGTAGCAAATCTAAATAGTATTGAACTATTTCAAGTTTCGTAGCATGTAGTAGTTTGTGTACATCCTTTTTCACAAGAACAAGATTTGAATATTCATCAGTACCACCTTTATGTTTGGCTTTCTTATGATGACAATGTATGTCATCTACACTAGTAAATTCTTTTCCAGTCACATAACATTTTCCCCATTGGGCACTGTACAATGAAATTCGATTGTCATAATACTCTATACTAGCATTTCCTATCTTTTGGTTCATTAGTTGATACATAATATTACAATTGATTCCCAATTTATCATGTATTACTTTTCTACCCTCACTTGTGTAAGGACAAATTTTTCGATTAAAAGCAATTGGGCTTTTAAATTGAATATAATAAATCGGATAGATCGGTTCTCTTGTTCCCGCAATGTATCTTAGGGACTTTGATTTTCCATATCGTTTCTTCTCTATTTCCGTTAGGGGTCTTCCTTTTTTAACAAGTCGATTTCCCCTTTGGGTATTCAACCTATTATACATAATTCGATAATTTCTCATTTGAATTCTACTTAGGTCACTTGCCACATTTGTAGCAATACGATAATAATTTTGAATTCCCAGTACCATTGAATTATATATAACTACTTCCTTTGCCTCTTTATCTGAACCTTGATAACTACAAAATACTTTTACTTGATTTGCTAATTTTTCACCCTTATCTTTAAGGGCTTTTTGACTAATGTGTGAATCTACAACATACTTTGAATTTTTATTCTTTTTATGAACTTTTATGCTAAATCCTAAGAACTCCATACTCTTTCTTCGCACATTCACAATTCGAGTTTTTTCTTGTGAGATTTCAAGTCTTAATCTATCTTTCAACCACTTTTCAATGGCTATTTTGGATTTTTCAGCATCTTGCCTACATTTGCAAAAAATACGAAAATCATCGCCATATCTCACTATCCATAATTCTTTCAAATTAGTGGTTTCTCTTATTGCTCTATAACCATGTCCTCTATCTGTCGTTCCATTCTTTTGTAATCTTTGTTTATAGTTGTCCGTCACTTTACTATATTGAAATTGACTTTCAACCCAATGGTCTAACTCATTTAGAACGATATTTGCTAATAGTGGTGACAAAATTCCTCCTTGTGGAGTTCCTTTATTTGGTGTTATCAAACTACCATCTGACATTTTGATTGGTGCTACTAATATTCTTCGGATAACATAAATTAACTCTTTATCATGAATTCCTAATGCCCATATTTGTTTTATGAGTTTGCTATGGTCAACATTATCAAAGAAACCTTTAATATCGAATTCTACTACATAATGCAAATTTGACATCTGCAACATTCGATAGGTTCTTGATATTGCATGTTCAACCGAACGATTAGGTCTGAAACCAAAACTATTATTAGAAAATTTTGCCTCACATATAGGTTCCATTACTTGCTTAATACATTGTTGTATTAACCTATCCCAAATACATGGAATTCCGAGTGGTCTCATCGTTCCATTTGGTTTCGGAATTTCTTTTCTTCTAACAGGTTTTGGTCTATATCCATGTTTACTTCCCCTTATAATATACCGAACCATTTGAATTACTTCTTGTGGCTGCATTTTTGCAATATCTTTGATATTTCTACCATCTGTACCAGGAGTAATACTACCTCCATTTGTCTTAATATTGCGATAGGCAAGTAAAATATTATTTTCACTTAGGATAGTATCCATTAAATTGTGAAATTCTGAGTTCTTTATGCTTTTGTCATATAGTTCGTCAAAGACATTTTGCATGTCATAGTATTCATTATGTCTCAAACTATCAATACAATTTCTTGTATCTTTAGGCATAGGGCTCTCACTTCCTTTCAGATAATGAAAGTGAGCCTTTTTAGTCATACACGAAATCCCTATTGTGTTTGAATGAATGAATCTAAATTTTAAATCATATAAAAGTTATAACGACTTGTGCCCATTCCTCCATCTTCATTACAAAGATTTCTTCGGTTCGAACACTACTTTTCAGCATTGGTTCAATTGCTTATTATTCTTCGTCAATTTATATTTCCAAAATAGAACCAGGTCTATTTCTTCAATACCCAATACCTTTCCTCGTTCCAACAATTCCTATCTGTACATGATGCCTTTAGGTGCTTAATATAGACCTGTTAGCTTGGATGTGCCTTTAACACAACAAGGTCTTTCATAACCAAGATTCTTACTCAACCTCACTAACACTATTTCGAATAGCCCCTTATGTTTCCACAAGGTCGTATATAGACCCTTTATTTTCTTAAGTTCGTCAGTCGTTTAGACATACTCACCATGGGCATTTTATAGACTTCCGGCATATCATAAATCATATCTTATACTTTAATCTTTCATAGCGGGTGGGCTCTAGCCACTTTTGTACCAACCTTACTTGATTATTTTTTCGACTTAGACTTACTTCTGCCGACTTCACCGAGCTTCTAACATTTAGTGTTTCCACTTATAATGCCAGTCGGAGTATTAAAGAGTAGGTTTCAAAGCGTTACCTTATCATTCCCTACTTCGGAATTATTAGTTCTCCACTTACTTTTCATCCATTGTTCACTACGGGCAGGCTCCAGCCACTTTTTTTACCAATAGTTACTTAATTTCTTACTTTGTAAATGTGCCTAGTCTTTGTTGATTTAAACCAGGAACGAGTCGCACCCTGATAGACAATACATCCGTAGGTCGGCTCCAGAATCGGCTCCAGTGCATCACAATCATATGTGATATGCTCCGGATCATTCTTTCCTTTCAGATATTTGGGAATGAAATCCATCGGCCCCGGCCGATAAAGAGAAATTCCCGCAATGATATCTTCCAGATTCTGCGGCTTGAGCTCCTTCATGAAGCTTTTCATCCCGGAACTTTCTAACTGGAAGATTCCCTCCGTTTTACCGGTTCCGATGGACTCAAGCACTGCCCGGTCATTGTAATCAATATCCTGCAGACGCACCTGTTTTCCGTTTCGTCCCGCCAGATCAATGGCATTCTGAATTACGGTAAGTGTTCGAAGCCCCAGAAAATCCATTTTAAGAAGTCCCAATTCTTCCAGAGTTGTCATAATATACTGAGTTGTGACAGCTCCGTCGCTGCCTCTTGAGAGAGGCACATACTCTACAATGGGTTTCTGGCTGATCACCACTCCTGCCGCATGCATGGAGGTGTGGCGCGGAAGCCCTTCCAGACGCTTTGACATATCAATAAGGTATTTTACCTGCTCATCATTTTCATACTGTTTGCGCAGCTCAGGGTTCATCGTAAGAGCTTTGTCAATGGTGATATTTAACTCCTGCGGAACCATTTTGGCGATTGAATCGCAGAGTGCATACGGTAAATCCAGCACACGTCCTACGTCGCGGATCACGCCGCGGGCCGCCAGCGTACCAAAGGTAACGATCTGTGCCACACACTCTTTGCCGTATTTTTCTACAACGTAGTCGATAACCTCCTGTCTGCGCTCGAAGCAGAAATCCACGTCAATATCGGGCATAGAGACTCGTTCGGGGTTCAGAAAACGCTCAAACAGCAGCTGATAGCGCACCGGGTCGATATCTGTGATTTCCAGACAGTAGGAAACGATGCTTCCCGCTGCGGAACCCCGCCCCGGCCCTACCATGATGCCTTTGCTTTTCGCATAATGAATGAAATCCCATACGATCAGGAAGTAGTCCACATAGCCCATTGAGTGAATTGTTTCCAGCTCATAGTCCAGCCTTTCCTTCAGCTCCTGCGGTTCTTTTGGATAACGCTTTGTAAATCCTTCACAGCACAGATGCTTTAAGTATTCCCAGGCGGTAAATCCATCGGGCACATCAAAATGCGGAAGCTTCTGTACGCCAAATTCAATTTCCAGATTACAGCGCTGTGCTATTTTATGCGTATTTTCCAGCGCCTCCGGGACATACGGAAACAGCTCTGCCATCTCCGCCTCCGATTTCAGATAGTACTGACCGCCCTCATAGCGCATGCGATCTTCATCCGAAACCTTTTTTCCGGTCTGGATGCAGAGCAGGATATCATGAGCCGCAGCATCGTCCTCAAATGTATAATGCACATCGTTGGTGCATACCAGCTCCATACCGGTTTCCTTATGCAGACGCAGAAGCTGCTGATTTACCAGCTTCTGATCTTCAATTCCGTGATCCTGCAGCTCCAGATAAAAATTACCTTTGCCAAATATTTTTTCGTAGCGAAGCGCCGCTTCCTTTGCCTCTTCATACCGCTGAAACGTCAGATATTTTGAAACTTCACCGGCCAGACAGGCGCTGAGCGCAATAATGCCCTCATGATATTTTTCCAGTGTTTCATAATCCACACGCGGCTTATAATAATAGCCTTCCGTAAATCCGACCGATACGATCTTCATCAGGTTGTGATAGCCAATATCATTCTCCGCCAGCAGCACAAGATGAAAATACCGGAAATCATCATGTCCCTTTTCTTTATCAAAACGCGAACCCGGGCAGACATAAATCTCACAGCCGATGATCGGCTTGATCCCCGCATCCTTACAGGCTCTGTAAAAGTCAATTACACCATACATGACACCGTGATCTGTAACTGCCAGACTGTCAAATCCCAGTTTTTTTGCCTGAACTGCGATTTCCTTTATCTTGGAAGAACCATCCAGCAAACTGAACTCTGTATGCACATGCAGATGAGTAAAAGCCATTGTTTCACCCTCTTTCATTAAAAAAATTGTAACTATTCTTTATAACTGTAACTATTTCCTATAATTATAACT
>JAUNPP010000257.1 GCA_030536685.1 Lachnospiraceae bacterium | reverse complement strand
CTGTAGTTTACATTTAGAAAATGCAAACTGGTGGTATTTCACCGTAATGATTAGTATCATTAAAGCAAATAAGAGTTATAAAACGGAGGTGTCATTATGACATTAGGCGATAAACTTTCAAAATTACGAAAAGAAAACAACTATACACAGGAACAGCTTGCAGATATTCTTGGAGTATCTCGACAAGCAGTGAGTAAATGGGAAAGCGACACTACATATCCAGAAACCGAAAAATTATTAAAACTCGGAGAACTATATCAGTGTTCTATGGACTATCTATTAAAAGATATTGAGTCCACTCACGAGTACACAACACCACAAAACCAAAAAACAATTACACTTGCTCTAAACCTATGCTCGTTCAATTTTGAACGTAAAAGTAAAAAGAGCATTGGTGGACTACCATTGTGGCATATAAACCTTGGATATGGTCGTACAGCTAAAGGTGTAATCGCCATTGGATTTTTTTCAAAAGGATTTGTATCATTCGGATTACTTTCACTTGGAGTTTTCTCTTTTGGCGTATTATCTTTTGGGGCTATTGCTTTGGGGGCTATAGCAATAGGGTTGCTATCAGCCGCAGCCGTTGCTTGTGGAATAATTGCGTTCGGGGCAATCAGTATAGGGATTGTATCGGTTGGAGCATTATCTGTCGGTTACTTTTCGGTTGGAGCATCGGCAAACGGCAAATATTTTGCTATGGGCGATCACGCCAAAGCACTTATAGCATTAGGCGATACGAAAGCTACAGGAAGCGTTTATCAAAAAATTGGCGGGCTTACAAAAAATGAACTTTCAACTGTAAAAGAATTGCTTGATACGAATGTTCCCTCATTTCTTTCGTGGACAAAAGCAATAATAAAACTCTTTTTATGAAATACTTATCCGAACATCTCAATGCAACCGATATTTGCCCCCTTTCTTTTGGTGGCTTAATTTTATCACGCTTTTGTAGGTTGCCTCCACCAAGAGATATTTCACAGCATAGAGGTATCGGAAGAACTTTACATTGAGTTTAGGAAGTTAGAGCGTATCAATCGCAACCTACAACAATTTAATGAACGGCACAGCGAGTATTCCGAACTGACCGAAGCAACACTGAACAGACGGGCGTTAAGACTTTCAAAAGGTGTTGACGAAATCATTATTGAGGAAGAACAGGCTGAACTGCTCCGTTTTGCAATAAATGCTCTGCCCGAAATTCAAAGACGGCGTTTTCTGCTCTATCACGAATGTAATTTGAATTACTATCAAATTGGAACAATGGAGCATTGCACACCGCAGGCGGCTCGGCGGTCTGTAATCATCGCAAGAGAAAAGATAAAGGCACAGATGGAAAACTATCTCTGTGCCTAATAGGATTTATGAAATGCCTTTGTATCTTCGGATATGAGGGCGTTTTGCTATATGTTCTCAAATTCTTATGTGCATCGCTGATAAAAATAACTTTCTGAGTATTACTAACACCTGCTCCTAACGCTGTACTTGTCATACTGTGACCTCCTATTAAATTTTTTTGATATATAAAGGATTTGAGAGTAAAGGTTTTAAGGAATTGCGATAAATTGAGTAAACTTCGCTGAAGATTGTGAATACTCAACTTGAAGTGATTTTAGACGATTTCAGACGGTAAAAGACGGTATTTCCGACTTTTTAGTTTTTAGAATCGAAAAAGGCTCTGAAATCCTCGTAATCACTAGAATATCCAGTGTTTACAAGGCTTTCAGAGCCTCATAATTCATGGCAACAGAAAATCATGATTTCTGTTGCATTGTTACATTGTCAGAATTGAAAACTTCGCTTAGTTACCCATCTGCTTTGCGAACTTTCGTCGCTGACTACCAAGCAATATATCCGATTTTC
>JAUNPP010000256.1 GCA_030536685.1 Lachnospiraceae bacterium | reverse complement strand
ATTGCGTTTTAACAATTATGTTTTTACGATTGCGCTTATACAATCCTGTTATTCTGATTCAGAAAATATTCTATTCTACTGTCATTTTAAATGGTTTCGCAGGATTTTTGGCCCTATTATACAGATTGACCTTATAATAGGGTTTCCATGCCAGAGAAACAACGGCTTTCGCCGGGAAATTTCCGGTTAAAATAAGGCTTTCTCCTTCAATTTCTGCCCGCTCTATCGTTGCCGGATGTTCTTTTTCATCCCAAACCTCCAACGCCTCCAGCTTTTCACCGTCTATTCTCAGTCCCTGTCCGTTGCGAAATGAAATGATAATTTTTTCTCCTCTCCGTTTACAGGAAACAGCCTCCGGAGGATCCGCTAAAACCGCCTCCTGATATACATGATTTTCAGCAAGCAGCGCCAGACGTTCACCAATGGGACGTTTCTGCTTCGGATGAATGTCAAATTCCATTCCGCTGTCGGAACTGCTGCATAGATAAACATCTGTTAACTCTTTTGCCGCATCGTCCTGGGCTTTGCGAAGAACAGGATAAGCAGTTCCTGTACTTGTGAGCCATTCTCCAAAGGGAGCAAGCTGTACCATTAGAAACGGAAGTTCTTCTCCCCACAGCTTTCTCCAGGAAGTAATCAGCAGATTCAGCATATCCTTATAAGCCTCTGCATGAATATCATCGCTTTCTCCCTGATAGAAAATAATGCCGCGAATCGAATAAGGCGCTGTTTTAGTCAGCATATTCTCATATAAAGCTCCCGGAGCTTTTTCACTCCACGGACCTGTTATTTCCGCAGTAAAAGCCTCTCCCATGTACTGCTGCATCATTTCCAGCATCTGAAGCTGTTCTTTCCGGGTAAGTCCAGGGTAAAACATCCGACATTGTGTCTGTTTCTGAATGTTTTCTTCAAAGGGATTGGTATGATCATTTCCCGGATTCATGTGAAATGTTTTCTGATAGGTTTCCACATCCAGCTTTTTCAATCCTTTCTCAAATTCCCGAAGCCAGCATTCGCCTTTTGTTCCCGGCAAATCTTCTTTTTTTACCCAGGCACATGACGGGGTTCCTCCCCAGTTACAGCCGATGATTCCAACCGGAACTTTTAATTTTTCCTGGATTTGGACTGCAAAGTAGTATCCTACCGCCGAATAGTAGGGCAGGTTTTGGGGCGTACAGGTTCGCCAGATGCCAAATCTGGAATAATCCAGTTGTTCCAGCTCTCCCTCATAGGAAACCTTGGGATAATCAAAAAATGTGATTTCTTTCCGACAGTCTTTTAAAACGGTTTCACGTTCTGCATCAAATGCCAGCATATATTCCATATTGGACTGGCCTCCTGCAAGCCATACCTCGCCAACCCGTACATCGGTAAAAATCAGTTTTTCCTCACCCGATAAAATCGTAAGAGTAAGTCCTTCTGCCGCTGTATGAGGCGGAAGAAGTGCCATCCAATCTCCCGTTTCAGAGGATTTTACCAAAACCGGTTGCCGAACATCCGATAATTGAATGGAAATATCCGCATCTGCATCTGAAGTTCCCCAGATTTTAATCGTTTTTTCTCTTTGCAAAGTCATATGATTTCCAAAAATCATTGCCGCTTTCAGCATAACCTTACCTCCTTTGTATGTACTTATCATAAAATAAAAGAATGTTTTCGTATTGCAGATTTGTTGCTTAAATTATATTTTTATTACCTGTTCATCCGGTATAGGGGAAAATTCTGTTTTTTTACAAAAAAAGAGCCAGTGGACGGTATGCTACCAATCCATTGGCTCTATAGGATATCATTCGTATTCTTTTATTCCCGCTTTTTGTCTGACGGTCTTTTTACGTTTTCTTTGGCTTTTACATTTCCTTTGACTT
>JAUNPP010000095.1:2275-13201 GCA_030536685.1 Lachnospiraceae bacterium | reverse complement strand
ACCTAACCGTTAGGGTGAAAGTGTATAGGTTTCTATACATTTTAGTTAACGGTTTATGGAACAGCCTGTTATTACATTCAGAGAGCAGATTCTGAAGATGGAAAGTATAAAAATGTAAAGAAAATCAAAGATCCGGCAGTAACCGAGTGGACGGATGAAACGATTGAAAGCGGTAAGGTGTATCATTATCGGATCAAGACCCGAAACTATATAGACGGAGAAATCGGATATACAGGAACATCGGCTTCTGTATGCAATAAGGTTTATCAGGTGATTTATGATGCAAACGGCGGAGACGGTGTTATGGATTCTACATGGGTTCCTTATGGCTATAAAACAAAACTGCTGCCGAATGCATTCGTAAGAAAAGGATATCGTTTTGCCGGCTGGCACAGCTACAGAGTTTCAGACGACAAGTGGCGTACAGAGGAGAACGGCTGGCAGACAGAGAGCGCTGTTTCGGAAAACGGGTATACCAAAATAATCTATAAAGATCAGGCAGGCGTAGCGAAAACGACCTCAGTGAATAACGATACAGTAATTATGTACGCAGTCTGGGAAAAATTATTTTCCCCCGGAATATGGTAGAAGTTTTGTTTTTGCGGGCAGCGGCAAATCCCTGAAGGATTAGCCGCTGCCCGCTGTTTGTATGTGTCTATTCTGTTGGAATGCATTTATTCTGATAGAATACGTTTATTCTACTTCTTCGTATAAAAACGCATTCAGGATATTTTGCGGAGCATCATAATAAAAGCTGCTGTTATAGTCATCGATCAAATCGCTGACAAATGAATTATAGGCAGCAAAAAGAGCATCAACAATATTCATCCCGCGTTCTCTTGCGATACCCAGAATCAGCCGTTTATAAACCTTTCCAATATCCCAATGGCTTGGGATGCTGTATTTGGCAGCAGAAATATTATCAAAGCTGCCGTTTGTAATACCGGCTTCTTCTATAAAGTCATCACTCACACGGTCGATATTATCACTGTGGTAAACATCGGCCAGATCATAAATTTTGCTGATCAGAGGTTTTCCAAGCATATTTACAATATCAGCTCTTTTGTTTTTGGTTTTTCTTGCAATATAATCGATTAAACTACAGGTGAAAAAAAGGTCATTTTCTTTTTGGTCTTCTCGTCCTGTCATTTTGGTACCTCCTCGCTTGATACAAACTCCAGACATTTTAAGGCAGCAGGTGAACAGAAGTTGATTTGATGTGTTGGATACTTAAACTTGGCCATAATCCAGAATTGTTCTCTTGTAATAATTCCATCTATATAATCAGAAATAAAATTGTAAATCTGATCGTTGGCCATAGCACCGATTACGATATCGTAATCATGAGATTTTCCCTGGCGGCAATGAATAATGAAATCAAGCCATTCATCGGTCATTTCTGTAAATTCCAGTATTTTTAATCGGGTGTCCATGCGAACCGTATAAGAGTTAACGATGGATGTACGATATCGTTTTGCCCATCTTACCGCCTGTTCCCGGATAATCGTACAATAAAAACCAGGTCCAAAATCTTTTGTGTTTTTTCCTTTTATGATATCAGGCTGTCTGACAGTAGTGTAGCTGCCGTGATAAACGGTCATTTTCCCCATATAAAATCCCCCTTGCGTACATCTATTTTAACATATATCAGGCATCTTTTCGAGAAAAATATTTAAAATAAGCAAGTCAAGTAATAGTTGGCATTTTTTCTTTATGGTGTTACTTTTGGCTTTTGCTCACGGTAAACGCATGTTTTTCATGACGGTTCACGCTATTATTATGGAAATGTGTGAAGGCTCCATTACAGTACAATCCTGTTCGGGGACGCGCTCTCGCTCGGATCGAACGCAGCGGAACTAAACTCTCGAACTGTCTTTCAGACAGCCCGATCGTTAAGTACCGGCGTTCTCTATGGTCCCTTTCACAGGATTGTACTGTAATTCCGCCGCCGCAGTTTTTTCTTTTACCTGTTCTGCAGTTTTTTCTTTTACTTGCAATCTCCATCTTACAGCTTTTTTTCTGTTTTAACAGATTGACTTCGATATGACGTATTACATTTACAATGCAGATGAAACATGAAATCTCGTAAAAAAATTTCTAATAGATGTTGAAACCTGCTTATCATTCTGGTTGTCTTGTGTTATACTTTTATTCATAGAATGAGCCTCCGGTTTTAATTGTTTTTCGTCAACTCAATTATACCAAACCAGATGGTTTCATGCTATTTTATTGCCGGTTATTATTGAATTTTCAAAGAGCATAGGCACTTATTCAGTGCGAAGTTTGAGTAAAATAAAATATTCCCGATTCTACACAGGAGGTGACTTCTATGAACATCAGCATGTGGAACCTTTTCTATAATCTGCCCTTTGAACATATCATTCCCATGGTCAGAAATGGGAGTCCCAGCATCACGTGTGCTCGTTTGATTGTTAGTACAGATCTGGATCCAAATGCCGTATTCGTAGGAAAATCCTCGGATTTTTTTTATGAAGAAGAAACCACCATCATTGTACATCGTCATGACATGATTTTGGTGCCGGATATTGAACCGGCAGAAGTGTTTAACGAAGTCTGTAAAATTATCGATCGATTTGCCCGTTGGGAAGCAGCCCTGGAAAATTGTCTGCATGAGAAAGACGGATTAACACAAATTCTGGATATCAGCAAGGATTTTGTTGGGAATCCCATGTTTATCTATGCGCCTGATGGTAGAAATCTGGCAATCTCCTCCCATTATGGACCGGAGATTAACTGGCATTGGGCTGAAATTCTTGCCAATAATGGACTGACAGAAGAACGTATGCAAAATCTGAAAGCAGTTAGTTCCTTGACAACGGTGTTTAAGGATTTAACGCCTACGATTCATACTTCTAATATTGGATTAAGCAAGTATATCCATTGCTCTATCCTTGCCAAATCATATATGGCAGGTCATTTTGTGCTGTTTGAAATGGTTGAATCATTTAATGAAAGTTCCCTTTATATCTGTGAGATTTTAGTTGGCTATTTCTCCCGTTTTATGGAAATGCATTATTCCGAATACAGCTCTACTTCGAGATTGGGACAGTTTTTCATCTCTATTTTATCCGGTTATGATTATCAAAAAGAAGATATGCTGCTTCTGATGAATTCCCTGCGTTGGTCAATTGAAGATAGTTTTCAGTTGTATCTGATCAAGGAATCCGTAGCTAATGAGCCGGTACTTCTGACAAAACTCTATACCAGATTATTGGAAGAGTGCCCGAATTCCATTGTGTTTATTATTAATGGTAATATTGCAATAATCAATAACCTGACAAGAGAAAGTCAGGTTGACAGTTTGCTTAACACTCTGCCTGATCTTTTGCAAGATGAATACTGTATTGGCATTAGTCAGGCTTTTGATGGCATTAGTCGTTGTTCTTTATATTACCGACAGGCGCTTTATGAATTATCGCAATGCGAGCAGCAGCATGTGATTGTTGCCAAAGCAGAAAATAATCGCCTGAACTATTTTTATAAAGCTCTGCATGCTGCTCCATTAACCAATGCATATATTCCCAGATCTTTGCATCAACTCAAGGAATACGATGCTCGAAATCACACATTTTTGTATGAAACCTTACGTGCTTATTGCCTGGCAAGTTTTCATTTATCTGATACTGCCAAATATCTGGGGATTCACCGAAACAGTGTCAGCTATCGTCTGGAACGAATCCAGGAAATTATTGATTTTGCCCCTTTCTATGCCTTGATGGATGCTCCTGATACGAATCGGATGATGGAATTATATCTTGCTTTCTTTTATCTTGATCACAAAGAATAGGACACATTCGAGTTTGTTATCATGTATAGAATTCAATCTACGAAATTGCACAAATGCTATTCGTTTTTTGACAAATATTCCCGTATACAATAAAAATACACAATTATATAATAGAATCATAAAAAGAGACCGGTCTCCTTCACAAATGCACTTTTATTATTGCGGAGGAGAAAAATGACATTATTAAAAGAACGTAAACTCTGTACGATTGCATTGGCTACACTGATTGTATTCGCTGCATTTGTACACACGCGCGATCTTCCATTATTTCTTTCCGTTCTGCTGTAGTTTAATGTGAAAATGAACGTAAATTGCTGATTATCCGGTAAGAAATAATTGGGAGGTAAACTATGGATAGTAAAGTAAACAAAAAAGGACTTTTTGGAATCGCTTTTTTAGTAATTGCAATGGTAATTGCCCGTGTGCTGCCGCTTCCTGAAGGAATTGAACGCACTGGCTGGTATGCATTAGCTATTTTCTTAGGTGCTATCATAATGTGGATCTGCGACACATTGCCAATGGCAGTAACTGCTCTTGCAACCATATTCATACTGATGCCTGTAACAGGTGTAATGGATCTGGGATCTATTTATGCTGCATTTGGTGGAAGTGCATTCTTCTTCTGCGTTGCAGCATTTGCAATCTCGATTGCACTGGAACAGACTTCTGTTCCCCTTCGTATCTGTAGTGTTCTTACAAAATGGTCTAAGGGAAGCCCTGGAAAGCTTGTTCTTGCATTATTCTTAGCATGTGCGATTACCTCTGCTATTATGTCGAATCTCTCAACCTGCATCATTTACCTGAGCATTGCGCTGGCTTTGCTGGAATCCAACGGCTGTAAGCCTATGGAATCCAATCTTGGTAAGATTCTCATGATTGGCCTTCCCGCAATTTCCGGCGTTGGGGGTCTGATTACTCCCGCTGGTACTCCCGGTAATCTGCTAATCATGGATCTGTTAAAGGGTGTTGGTGTTGAGCTGACATTTACCCAATGGGTATTACTGTTTGCACCACTGGCAATCTTTACAACAATCCTTTGTGCAATCTGGTCAACTATCGTTTTCAAGCCCGAAGCAATCGGTAAAGAGGCTATGGAAGCACTGGAAGATAAATTGAATGCGAGTGGAGCCATGACAACCAGAGAAAAGAAAACGGTTGGTATCATTCTGCTTATGCTGATTTGCTGGTTGGCCGGCACATGGATACCTGTATTAAATGTAACTGTAGTTGCAATTGCTGGTATGGCATTATTATTCATGCCTGGTCTCAATGTTGTTGACTGGAAGACAATTTCTATGAAGACAAACTGGAATCTTGCATTCACAATCGGTTCTGTTGGTATCCTGATCTCCGGTTTGACAAATACAGGTATTATGAATTGGATTGTAAGCATCTTATTTGCGAATATATCCAGTTGGAACATTGTTGTAATGTTTTTTGTAGTAGGTGCTGTTGTATGTATTATTCGTGCATTTATCCCTACTGCTCCCGCAATTGCAGCGCTGTTTGGCGCCCCTTTGCTGTCACTTGCAACGATTACAGCTGCAACACCTGTAGCACTGATGTTTATCCCTGCATTTTGGGCATGTTCCCCTATGCTTCTTTGGATCGAACCCATTTTCCTGTTTAGCTATGGTTATGGCTACTACAAACCTAAAGATGTATTTAAATATGGTGCGGTACCTTGTCTGATCCTGTTCGTAGTAATGGCATTCACACCTTACTGGACTGCATTATTCGGTTTTTAAAAACTGTGTGTTGCAGACTTCTGAGACCAACACCACCAGTAACAAAAAGAACAGATTCTTTCAATTGAAATAAATCTGTCCTTTTCGGTAAAATGAATTACATAGTAATAAATTTAGATATTAAATTTTGCCTGATGACGTAATACCATAGCTTCCATATCCTTCGGAACGTCCAGATTCTGATATGCGATACGGCTATATTCATATACAGCATCACGATAAATCGGGAACAGGGAATGGTCATGTCCGGGTATACGTGTTGTTGAGGAATCGGCACAGAATAATACACCCTTATCCTTATATTTATCAACGAAGTTCTTAGCAATCTTTCGGACTTCTTCAACAGTAGATCCCTTAGGAAGGATGGGATTACCAACTGCAAATGTTAAGTGATCGTCTTTGTGCTTTTCAATCAGCATGTCAAGGTCATTGATTGTGCTCTGAGGAAACCAGTAGTCAGTACCACATTCTACCATAGCCTCAGACAGATCCTGAGCTTTACCACAGCAGTGATGTTCGTAGATGATATCCATGCTATGACAAGTATCAACAACCTTCTTGATGGGAGCTACAAAGAATTTCTTAGCTGTTGCAAGAGAGAAGAAAGGAGCTGTGTTGGTGCCCCAGTCATCATGGATCATAACGCTGTCGATACGTCCGATTTTAGATACTCTGGTGATATAATCACAATAGAAGTCGGAAAGCTTATCCAGGAATTCTATTACAGCTTTTTCCTGATCCTCATCAACTAAGGCGATTGCTGCATTGGAAACATCCATTAAGCACATCATTCTTTCCCAGAAACCAAGATGAATGCCTAACTGGTTGATACGATCAGTACCCAGATATTTTTCGTTCATGGTCTTCATCTCATCAAAGTCAATTTCATTTAAATCGGGCCACTTGATGGCATCTTTCCAATCATTCATATCATCAAGAGTAGGATTGCCGGGACGTACAGTTGCTCCGCAGGAAAGGGGTTCCCATTCTAATGGAAGATCAAACCAGCCATGCTGAATCTTAGGTACTTTTGTATAATCAATCAGAGGCCCGCCGTCCAAACACTGATGATGAGCTCTGCAATCGCGGCCCTGGCGAGGGCGGAACTCCTGAGTATCACAGAAAAACCAGCCGTTGTTTGGCATCCAATAAGGTGTTTCACCGCGGAATAACATTTTGAAGTTTTCATAAACAGGAATAGGACGATAAAACCTGTCACTATCAGGTACAATACACTCCCCTTTATCATTGCGCAAACGAATATCTTCCATACCCTTAAAACCAGGATATGTTCCAACTACAGTACGCTCTTTCTGAGCATTATAAGCTTCACGTTTCATATGAACTGCCTCCTTATTTAAATAATAGATATCAAAATAGTCATTTTTAACTGTTCCGTTACTCTAAGGCCTTGAGTTCTTATAATGCTAGTTTAATCATTTAAAGGTATTTTCTCAATGTACAATATCGTACAATTTAGTCTGTCTATTGTGCAAAAGTGTATATAAACAAATTATGAACCTGTTCTGGTAAGGTCTTTTTCCAGCCTCCATCAGCTGTTTGGTTTCTTCTGGCGTGTTACCCTTGGTGAAAGCCACGATTTCCTTGGAACTCTGGATATCTTGCTCCTTTCAAAAACTTGACGTTTATTTTACAGAAACTTAAGTCATTCATGGTAGTTCTTTACAAAGTGGATTGATACAATAATGTTTGTTGATACTGGGATAAACCGGATGAAAATGGAAATATAGTGATGAAGTGGGAGTAAGGAGTGGATGGATTATGTTAAGGCTGAATCATATAAAAAAGTCATATGATGGTGTGACCATTTTAAAAGATATCAATCTGGAAATCGAAAATGGTGAGATTGTTTCCATATTAGGCCCTTCGGGTTGTGGAAAAACCACCTTGTTGAATCTGATTCTGGGGATAACAGATGCTGACAGCGGTGAAATTCTCTTTAATGAGGAAAATATTACAAATGTTCCGATGGAAAAGAGAGGATTTAATATCGTATTTCAGGATTATGCATTATTTCCGAATCTGAATGTGTATGAAAATATTACTTACGGACTTAGAAACAATCCGAATATCTCGACGGCGGAGGAAGTGGTCGATATGATCAGGCTTCTGGGGCTTGAGGAGCATTTGCATAAGAAGATTGACCAGCTTTCGGGAGGTCAGAAGCAGCGTGTTGCGCTGGCGAGAACTCTGGTGATGAAGCCGAAGATCCTTCTGCTGGATGAGCCGCTGAGTGCATTGGATGGCGTGATCAAGGAGTCGATTAAAGACCGGATTAAGACGATTGCGAAGGAATTTAATCTGACCACGATCATTGTAACACATGATCCGGAGGAGGCGCTGACGCTTTCTGACCGCGTGATGATCGTAAATAAGGGTCAGATCGCACAGTTTGGCAGACCGGAGGAAATCATTGCGACGCCGAAGGATAATTTTGTAAAGAAATTTATTCTGAACCAGCTTGAAATTAAAAGAAATAATATCTACAGCCTGTTTTCTGTAGGAGATCAGATTGCTTCTTCTGCAGCGTCTCAGACCGGCGGGAATCCGCTTGCAGCTTCGGTGACTCCGCAGGTGCCCCCGCAGATGGCTGTGCAGATATCATAAGGAGTCTGATATGCAGAAACGAAAAAACAGGGAAGTCAAGCTTGTTTTTGCTGTGCTTACGGCAATTTTCCTGATATTTCTGGCAATTCCGGTGGCGGGACTTTTGATGAAATCATTTGTTTTGGACGGAAGTACCGGGATTACCATGGAAAATTATCAGCAGGTGTTTGCTTCAAAAGGATTTGCGGAAGCAGTGGAGAACAGTATTCTGATTTCCTGCTGCAGTGCTTTGATCACTACGATACTTGCATTTTTGCTGGCGTATACCATTCATTATACGAACACCGGGAAGCGGTATAAGGCGCTGATCGGAAAAGCTGCGGTGCTTCCGATGCTGCTTCCGACGATTACCTATGGGTTCGCTATTATTTACTCATTTGGAAAGCAGGGGCTGCTTACGAAGCTGTTCGGAAGACAGTTATTTGACATTTACGGCTTTAATGGACTACTTCTTGGATATGTCATTTATACGCTTCCGATTTCATTTATGCTGATCCACAACACGATGGGATATGTTGATAAAAAATATATGATCGTGTCGAGGCTGATGGGAGATTCTCCCTGGCAGACCTTTCAAATGACAGTTCTGCGCCCGCTGCTGGGAACGCTGGCTTCCTCTTTTATTCAGACGTTCTTTTTGTGCTTTACGGATTTCGGTATCCCGGCTTCGGTTGGCGGAAGATTTGAGGTGGTAGCAAGCGTACTGTATAAACAGATGCTTGGAAGCGTTCCGAACTTTGGAAATGGCGCGGTTGTTGCTCTGATCATGCTGATTCCGTCTGTTGTCAGCATAACGGTGCTTCGGGTTCTGGAAAAATATAATATCCGCTACAACAGGATTTCCGTGGTGGAGCTGAAAAAAAGCAGAGTGCGCGATGCGGCTTTTACGGTAATCAGCGCGGCTGTTATGCTGAGTGTGATATCTATTTTTGCAGTAATCTTTGTGGTTCCGTTCGTATCGGAATGGCCATATGATATCACATTTACGTTCGATCATGTGAAAGCAGTATTTGAAGACAGCAGTTTATCTGATGTATATATAAATTCTGTGCTGGTAGCGCTTGTTACTGCATTTGCAGGAACTTTGCTGGCATATGGAGGAGCGCTGGTTACGGCGAGAAGTACGGTAAATGCGAAATTGAAAAATATAATTGAAGGTATTGCTCTGATAACAAATACAATTCCGGGGATGGTAATTGGTCTTGCGTATCTGTTCAGTTTTTCAGGTACAGCGCTTCAGAACACCTTTGCAATCATTATTATCTGCAATACCATTCATTTCTTCTCCACGCCGTATCTGATGATGAAAAATTCGCTTTCCAAGATGAACGCATCCTGGGAGACGACTGCGATGCTGATGGGCGATAACTGGGCAAAAACCATTATACGAGTGGTGACACCCAATGCATTTTCCACTCTGCTGGAAGTGTTTAGCTACTACTTTGTAAATGCGATGGTTACAGTCAGCGCGGTAATTTTTATTGCAGGAACAAGAACGATGGTGATTACAACCAAGATAAAGGAACTTCAGTATTTTAATAAATATAATGAAATCTTTGTGCTGTCACTGTTGATTCTGTTTACTAATATGATAAGTAAATATATCTTTCAGAAACTGGCTGAGAAAAGCCAGAAAAAAGGGAAAAACCAGAAAGGGAAGAAAAAAGATATGAAGATGACAATGAAGAAAAATTTTAAGAAAATTGCGGCTTTTGCGCTGGCAGCAGTTATGGGCGTGTCAGCGATGAGTCTTACCGGCTGCGGAAACGGTAAAACAGATGACCAGGTAATTATTTATTCCAATGCGGATGATGAGGCAATTGAGTCTATGAAGCATGCGCTGGATGGAAATGGCTATAAAGACCAGTACGTATTCCAGACTTTCGGAACCTCTGAGCTGGGTGGAAAGCTTCTTGCAGAAGGCGCTGATATTGAAGCGGATATGGTGACGATGAGCACTTTTTATACCGACAGCGCGCAGGCACAGAACAAGATGTTTCAGAAGCTTACATTTGATGTAAAGACTCTGGATAAATTCCCGGAATACTGCGCACCGATCACAGCGCAGGAAGGAACCATCATTGTAAATACCGAAATGATGAAGGAAAATAATCTGGATATGCCGAAATCGCTGAAGGATCTGGCAGACCCCAAATATGAAGGCTTTATTTCCGTAACAGATGTTTCTTCTTCCTCTACCGCGTGGCTTATGATTCAGGCGCTGATTTCAGAATACGGTGAAAGCGGTGCAAAGGATGTGTTAAAAGGAATTTATAAAAATGCCGGCGATCATATCGAAGATTCCGGTTCCGCGCCGTTAAAGAAGGTTCGTGCCGGTGAAGTGGCAATTGGATTTGGTCTTCGCCAGCAGGCAGTTGCAGATAAGGCAAAGGGACTTCCGGTTGATTTTGTAGACCCTGAGGAAGGCAATTTCAGTCTTACAGAATCTGTATCCGTAGTGGATAAAGGGGATAAGACCAAAGCAAAAGCAATGGAGATGGCACAGTGTATCATTGAAAAAGGCAGAGAAGAGCTTCAGTCCTACTATCCGATTGCACTGTACGAGGGTGAAACAACAGCCGACGGAAATATTTCCGGAAATCCGAAGGTGTTTGCGGAACCCCTTACGGTTGACCTGCTGAAAAAACATCAGGAATTATCAGAAATGTGCAAATAAAAGACAATCAGTGTCAATTGCGGTCCGTTGGAAACAAGCGGGCCGCAAACATTGAAGGATAGTAT
>JAUNPP010000095.1:0-2265 GCA_030536685.1 Lachnospiraceae bacterium | reverse complement strand
GAAAAGAATCAATTAAAAAGAAAAGAGCCAATTGAGCCAATTGCAGGAAGGAAATCAGGCATGAAGAATTATAAATTGCTTACTCCCGGTCCTTTAACGACCACAGAGAGCGTGAAAAAAGAGATGATGTTTGACCACTGTACGTGGGATGACGACTACAAACAGATCACACAGGAAATCAGAAAAAATCTTCTGGAGCTTGCGCATGTATCTGCGGATGAATATACGGCTGTGCTGATGCAGGGAAGCGGTACTTTCGGCGTGGAATCCGTGCTTACCAGTGTGATCGGAGAAACCGACAAGCTGCTGATCGCTGCAAACGGCGCATACGGCGAGCGGATGGGAGACATTGCCTCTCATGCGAAAATCGGTCATGTTATTTATCGTGAACACTACAATGAAGTGCCCAAAGCGGAGGCTGTAGAGGAGATGCTGAAGGAGGATGCTGCAATCACACATGTAGCTATGGTGCACAGCGAAACGACCTCCGGCATTCTGAATGACATTCAGGCAGTTGGAAAAGCAGTAAAAGAGCAGGGACGTATTTTCATTGTAGACGCGATGAGCAGCTTTGGCGGCGTGGATATTCCCGTAAAGGAATGGGGAATCGATTTTCTTATCAGCAGCGCCAACAAATGTATTCAGGGTGTTCCCGGCTTTTCATTTATCATTGCAAGAAAAGATCTTCTGATCGCAAGCGCCGGAAAGGCAAGAAGTCTGTCGCTTGACCTCTATGACCAGTGGAAAACAATGGAAGTCGATGGAAAATGGCGTTTTACCTCTCCCACTCATGTAGTCCTCGCATTTGCACAGGCGATGAAGGAAATGAAAGAGGAAGGCGGAATCGCAGCGCGCCATGAACGCTATGCATCCAACAATCGTCTTCTGATTGAAAAGCTGGGAGAACTCGGAATCCGCCCTTATATTGACGAAACGCATCAGGGCCCGATCATTACAACATTTTTCTACCCCGAAAACTGTCATTTCAGCTTTCAGGAAATGTATGAATACATCAAGGAGCGCGGTTATGCAATCTATCCCGGAAAGGTTACCGAAGCAGAAACCTTCCGAATCGGAAATATCGGGGAAATCTATAAGGAAGATATTCTGCGTGTCAGCGAGCTGATCCGTGATTTTCTGGAGGAATATAACCATGAATAACATGAAAGATGCAAATAATACAAATAATAGGAATACTAAGTTGGATATGAATAATGCAGGTATTGCGCTTGGTATGAATAATGCCAATGCTGTCTTTGACAGGAACGATATTGAGGCGGTTATTTTTGATTGGGCAGGGACGACAGTTGATTTCGGCTGCTTTGCGCCGGTGCAGGCATTTGTGGAGGTATTTAAGCAGTATGGAATCACTCCAACGATGGAAGAAGTTCGAAAACCTATGGGCATGTTGAAAATCGACCATATCCGCACGATGCTGAATATGCCGAGAATCAGACAGTGCTGGGTGGAGAAATACGGCTCTGAACCCACAGAAGAAAATGTAAATCAGCTGTTTGCTATTTTTGAAGAAAAGCTGATGAGCATTTTACACCTGTATTCCGATCCCAAGCCGGGAGTCGTGGAAGTGGTAAAAGCGCTTAGAGAAAAAGGCCTGAAAATCGGCTCTACAACAGGCTATACCGATAAAATGATGGCAATCGTGGCGCCGGCGGCAAAGGAAAAAGGCTATGAACCCGATGTCTGCTTCAGCCCTGACTCCACCGGCCAGAAGGGACGCCCCTATCCGTATATGATTTTCCGAAACATGGAAGCACTCGGCATCTCGGATGTAAAGAAGGTTTTAAAAATCGGAGATACGGTTTCCGATATCAAAGAAGGCAAAAATGCCGGCGTGTGGTCCGCAGGCGTTGTTATAGGAAGCTCCGAGATGGCGCTTTCAGAGGAAGAATACGAAGCCCTTTCCGAAGCGGAAAAAGAAGCAAAATGTAAAGAAACCGCAGATAAATTCATTGCAGCAGGAGCAGATATGGTGTTTTTGCGGCTGGAAGAAGTGGTTTAGATTGTTCAGGGGTTCCTGGACAGATGAAATGTCCAGGGGACGCAAGCTGGCGATCATACAGGTCTGACCGGTGCTAAGGGGTGCTTTCAGCACCAATACGCACCTTGCAGACCTGTATGATCGCCAGCTTGCTGGTTTTTGCGGATTTTTTCTGTCATGGAATACTGAACAATTGTGGGGAGATGGCGCGTGAAAGTTTGTGTTTATATTTCAGTGTGAACGTATGATTTTCAGTGTGAACGTAT
>JAUNPP010000094.1 GCA_030536685.1 Lachnospiraceae bacterium | reverse complement strand
TATTTTATTCGTTATCCATTTTGGATCGAAGTTATTCGTTCTTATTTTATTTGGCATCCGTTTTGGATTGAAGTTATGTAATTTGCCGGTTTTTTTGCTGCGTTTTAAAACCCGGCCATCTGTCTTGCGGCTGCTGCTGCTCCGATTGCGCCTGCATATCTTGCCCGAGGGCAGGAGGTGATCGTGCGGTTCATGCTTTTTGATAACAATTCCAGAAAATACGGATTATCACATAAGCCGCCTGTCAGATAAACAGGCCGGTCATCGTCGTGGAGCTTGGAATATTCCTGTTTGACCTTGCGGACAACGGAGTTTAGTACGCCCCACGAAATATTCTCCTTGCTGGTGCCTTTTCCAATCAGCGCTACGATTTCTGACTCTGCAAATACGGTACACATGGAGCTGATCGTAAGCTCTTCTGTTTTTTGTCTGGCAACCTCATCCAGCTGCTCAATGGGAAGCAGAAGCCGGTTTGCCATGATTTCAACAAATTTGCCGGTTCCGGCGGAACATTTGTCATTCATGAAAAATTCTTCTACACGTCC
Source organism: Lachnospiraceae bacterium (assembly GCA_030536685.1). Classification (GTDB taxonomy): domain Bacteria; phylum Bacillota; class Clostridia; order Lachnospirales; family Lachnospiraceae; genus TWA4. Next base: position 12,675 of record JAUNPP010000094.1, on the reverse strand, counting down.
GTTTGTGCAGGAAATTACTTTTGTGTCCTGTCCGCCAATGTCGATCAGATTAATCTTTTCCGCTCCGAACAAAACGGCGCCTCCTTTGGCGTGGCAGGTAATCTCAGTTACTTTTTTATCAGCAAAGGAAACCGCTTCCCTTCCGTAACCGGTGGAAACACATTTCATCTGCTTCGGATCGATTCCCAGGCGGGTCAGTTTTTCCTGAATCTGACGGATTGCATCAAAACTGCTCCAGCCGGTAGGGATCACAAAGGTATCTGTTATAGTTTGCGACTCATCCATAATTGCTGTTTTAGCACAGGTTGAGCCGATATCAATTCCAATAAAATTCATAAATACTCCCTGGTGTTCTTTTGTTTAATTTTAACATAAATTTATTATTTTTGTTATTGTTTTATCTGCAAAATCGAAATGCTTTATTGATTATATCGATATTATCGGTTAAAATGAAGAAGGAATTGAAGAATATCAAGGGAAAGAGAAAGAATTACAATGGAATTTCGGCAATTGAAGGTATTTGCGGCGGTCGCAGAAACAAAAAGTTTTTCAAAAGCGGCAGAGTATCTTTTTTTATCACAATCAACAGTCAGCTCTCATATTAAAAATCTGGAGAAAGAGCTGCACACCACACTTTTTATCCGCTCGACGTCATCTGTTCGGCTTTCGGCAGACGGAGCTGTATTTTTGTGGTATGCAAAACGTATTTTAGAAACAAAAGAAGCAGCGCTGGAGGCATTAAACACCTCATCGGAGTCGTTGATCCACCTGGGAGCGTCCACGATTCCCTCGGCTTATCTGCTGCCTCAGTTATTAAATGGATTTCGGATGCAGCACCCGGAGATTTTATTTGATATCCGTCAGGAGGACAGCAGCCGGATTCTCGAAAAAATATTAGACGGAACTCTGGAGCTTGGAATTGTTGGAGATAAAGAGGAAAATCCCAGATATACCTACATTCCCCTGTGTGAAGATGAGCTGGTTTTGGTAACCCCGGCAACTGAGTATTATCAGGCGCTGAAAAGAACAAATCCGGATATGAAAACCCTGCTAAAGGAGCCGATGATCCTTCGCGAGCACGGCTCGGGAACCAGAAAAACAGCCGATTTATTTCTCGAATCAATCGGCATGACACAGAAGGATCTTCATATTATTGCACAGATCAACGATCTGGAATCAGGAAAGCAGATGATCCAGATGGGAATGGGAGTATCTATTTTTTCAAAATTTGCCGTAAAAAATATGGAGGCAAGCGGACAGGCATTGGTTTATCCTCTGACCCCATCGATCAGGCGTCATTTTTATCTGGTTTTTCTGAAATCAAAGACGCAAAAACGAATTTTGTATGAATTTATGGAATACGCACAGAAAATGTGGAGAGAACCAGGAGCTGCGGATGCAGCAGAAAACAGGAAATAGAAATCAAATAATAGAAGAATAATAATTGAAAATGGAAATCAGAAGCTATGGAGGATGGATATGGAACTTACAGAGAAAGGAAAATTAATTGAGCAGGCAGCAGGATTTCTAAAAGATACATATAATATGCGGACACTTTTTAAGGAGCGGACAGCAGATAAAAACTATCGTATTGAGCATGCGTATCGGGTAGCCAATATTGCCGCTGAAATCGGGAGAAAAGAGGGAATGGATGAAGAAGCTCTGATCATCGCAGGTCTGCTTCATGATATTTCCTATGGAGACAGGTTTGAAACGCACGATGACTGGCTGGCGCATGGGAGAAAATCCGCACAGATCGTAAGACCGTTTTTAACAGAAATCGGTATGGAAGAAGACCGGATTCAGGAAATCTGTTATGGGATAGCCATCCATGTAGACGGAGAAGCCGGTTTCGCAGGCGAAAAGACGCCATTTGCGCTTAGCGTAGAAGATGCGGATAAAATCGATCGTTTTGATGTATACCGTATTTATGAAGGGCTGTATCTCGACAGCTTCAGAGAGCTTTCTTTAGAGGAAAAGAAAATGCATGTAGCAAAAAAGCTGGAGCAGTTTGAACAGATGATAAAAACTCCGCTGGCAACTGCAGCAGCGACAACGATGTGGGTTGCCAGACTGGGATTTCAAAAGGAATATTACACGAGATTGCAGGAACAGCTGGAAAACAGTTTATTTCACTTTTAAAAATACTTTTAAAAATCACCAAAATTTACCTACTGAAAAAAATTATATTTGGTTACTCTGTTTGTTCTGGAAGTACTATAATATACATGCAACGAAAAAAGAATACTTAACAAAACCTCTTTTGTATAAAAGTTGAAGGCTGCTAAGCAATCAGATTTTTTGGAGGAAAAGGTAAATGAATACTTTAAAAGCTGAAAGAAGAAGCATGGATGTCAAAGCAAAGAGATTAAGACGTGAAGGATACGTTACAGGCAGCGTATTCGGCAGACAGATTGAAGGATCGATTCCGATCAAGATCCTGAAAGCAGATGCAGAACGTCTTTTGAAGACAAGCAGTAAAGGCAGCCAGATTATGCTGGAAGTTGACGGACAGCCTTATGACGTGTTGATCAAAGCCATAGACTACAACGGATTAGCAGGAGTAGTAAATGAAATTGATTTTCAGGCTCTGGTAAGCACTGAAAAAGTACATTCTGTTGCAGAAGTGATTTTCGTAAACCATGACAAGGTAGCAAGCGGCGTATTACAGGAAAGTCTGAAAGAAATTTCCTATAAAGCATTACCCGCTGCATTAGTTGAAAAAGTAAAAGTCGATGTCGGAGAAATGAAAATCGGCGACATTATCAGAGTAAAAGATCTTGATATCGCAAACGACAAAGACATAGATTTGCTTACTGACCTTGATGCAGTTGTAGTAAGCGTAACAGCAGTCCATAATAGTGTACCTGAAGAAGAAGAAAAAGAAGAAGAAACTGCTGAATAATTAACAAAATAACAAAATAACAAAATGAAGCCCGGTCTTCCGCAACAGGAACCCGGGTTTTTTTAATGCACGCCTGTCGGCGCACGTCACTAACCGGTCATTGATAACAGCAGCTGTTCTCAATGAGATATTAAGCGCCCATCCTCTCACAGCTGTTCAGAATTTTATGACAGTAAAAGCTGCAAAAACCAGCAAGCTGTCTATGATACAAGTCTGCAAGGGGCGTATCAGTTCTTTGCCGTAGAGGACACAAACTCCACTTCGTACTTTTGGAAGAACTCCATCATCTTCGCAAAGTCCAGTATGGAACGGCTGATGCGGTCAAGCTTGTAGACAACTACTTTTCGCACAAGGCCGCTTTCAATATTACGCATAAGCTGCTGAAACTCTGGACGCTCCGTATTTTTCCCGGAATACCCTTTGTCTGTGTATTCCTTTTCGGACGGTCATTCCGTTTTCAAGGTGTTGTCCATCGATGAACTAAGATAAGTCTACACCTAAATGACCGCCCGTCCCGTATATTCAAGAGGTGGGAAATCCGCCCGGAAAACTCCCTGTTTCCACGCTCTCGGAATTGTGGTAAAATGAAAATAGCAATACAGCACTCTCAAAATGACAGGAGTGAAAATTATGAATACTAAAATTAAAAGGGCGATTATTTCTGTAATTGTTTTTGTTGTCATTTATTTTTTGGCTGGGTTTATAATTAGATGGCACAATTATGACATGTATCTGGAAGCTATTAAGGTATTGACTGCCGTTATTGGGGCTGGGTGCTATTGGATAGGAAGTAACGAGTAACAGAGATTATACCGAGCAGACAAGGAGGGAGAGCATGGAACTATCCATACCAGAACGCCTAAAAGACCTGCGTGTGGAGCGTGGCTTGACGCTGGAACAGTTTGCGGAGAAGTCAGACTTGCTGAAAAATCCAAACCCACAGCGGGGAAGAAAGTAAGTAGGGAAAAGGTGATTTCTAAAAATGGGGAGGTGTAGTTTTTGGAAAGAATTAAAAATTTGAGGCGCTACCAAAAGTGCGTATTACTTTTTATGGTTGCCATGATTATTGTGTTTGCAGTACTTTATCCCATTACTATTGCTCGGGAGGGCTTTGCATATAAGGACGCTATTCTTGTCCCAAATTATGAAAATAGTACTACTGTGTATTCTGGAAAAATCCAAGGAAAACAGGCCAATTTTACAGTGTGTGAAGACAAGACGGTATATTTCCAATACGACGGCAAAACATATGGCCCATATACAGCCAAGGAAGATGCAACCGCTATCCCAAAGGATAGCGAACTGAAAGATGATATGGTTGGAGTTGAACTTCGTCAAGGTGAAGAAATCCTCTTTCGTGGAGGCGTGTTAAACCATGTAGATCAACTTTGGCTTTACAATGAAGATGGAAGTATAGAAAATCTCCATATAATTGTGACAACAAATTATGGCACTGCAATGGACGAATATGGGAATGTGATTGACCCAATGGAACCTTCTGCTTCAACGATATTAGATTTAATGTGGGGACCGGAATTGACGCATAAAGGTGAATGGTTTGCATGGTTTGGTGCGGTGTTCATTTGTGTCCTAAATGCCGTTATAATTTTATTTGCTGATGAATTATTCCGTTGGAATTTAAGATTTCAAATTCGCAATGCAGACCATGCGGAGCCCTCTGACTGGGAAATCACTGGAAGATATATTAGTTGGACTGTCCTTACGATTATGGCATTAGTAATTTTTATTACGGGACTTCAATAGTACTGGGTACAGTTTGCCAGAAAAATAGCAAAGCCAGCCGCACCAGCAGGTATAACACACTACACTTTGCAAGCAAAGTCGTGTGCCAAGGGGCAAGCCCCTTTGGAAGCCCCGGACAGACTTGTATCATAGACAGCTTGCGTCCCCTGGACACCCTCACTGTCCTAAAATCTCTGAACAGCTCCCCACCTCTTTTTGTTACTGACATATGTCAAAAATATTGACGTTTTAAACAGTTTGGAGTATAATAATTTTTCAGAGGTCATTCAATGGAGATAGAATGGCAATTTACAATACGGAGGGTATTAGCAATGAGTGATTGCAACGGAAATTGCAGCAGCTGTGGGGATACAGGCTGCTCAGACAGAACACAGGAGAGCTTGTTGGCTCCTATGAATCCCAACAGCAATGTAAAGAAAGTAATCGGCGTTGTCAGTGGTAAAGGCGGTGTAGGTAAATCATTAGTTACCTCTCTGCTGGCAGTATTGGCTCAGAGATGCGGACGCAGTACAGCAGTGCTGGATGCAGATATTACAGGTCCTTCTATTCCGAAGTCATTTGGTATTAAAGGAAGAGCAACCGGAAGCGAAACAGAAATTTATCCCAGAGAAAGCGCTATGGGTACCAAGATCATGTCCATCAATCTGCTTCTGGAAGATGAAACATCACCGGTTGTATGGAGAGGTCCCGTGATCGCAGGTGTAATCAAACAGTTCTGGTCAGAGGTACTGTGGGGCGATGTGGATTTTATGTTTGTAGATATGCCTCCTGGAACAGGTGATGTACCGTTAACGGTATTCCAGTCTCTGCCGGTGGATGGTATTATCGTAGTAACATCTCCTCAGGAGCTGGTTTCCATGATCGTGGATAAAGCAGTGAATATGGCAGATATGATGAAGATTCCGGTGCTCGGTATCGTAGAGAATATGGCATATGCAGAATGTCCTCACTGCGGCGAAAGAATTGAGATTTTCGGTGAGAGCAATACAGCAGAAATCGCTAAGAAACACGGCATTGATATGATTGCTCAGATTCCTATGAACAAAAAACTGGCAGCAGCCTGCGATAAAGGTATGATTGAAATGTTTGACGGCGAATGGCTGGATGAAATTCTGCAGAAGCTGCTGAACATGTAAACTGCTCAGACGGTAGACAGAATGGACGATCGGTTTTACCTTGCCGTTTATGATGAGGAACGGCTGAAACATTATCAGAACCAGCAGAATCAAACGGATCAACAGAACAAACAGAATCAACACATTTCTCTTTTAAAAAAGGAGGATTACGTCCGCAATGTTGTTCTTCCCTGCTATGAATTATGTCAGGCGGGAGAATATCAGGCAATTCGCAGGTCTCGTTTTTCAGAAGTGGCAGGCCGGTTATATCAGCTGGATGAAAGCCTGCTGCCGATATTGGATGAGATTATGTCACCGGAGCTTGTCAGACATCAGGCGATGGCTGCGGATGAAGAACGGCTGTATAATGTGTTTGTGTATGTATGTGAAGATGAATCATGACATTTTAAAATGTGCAGAGTCGGCGTATGAAAGCCGGCTCTGTTTTTTTCTAATTGATATGCATTTTTCTGCGCTATTGTCCGGAAATCTCTGAACAGCGATTTTCCTTCAGACAGGTATTTAGAAAAAAATCTAAATACTTATTGACATTCGACTGAATTGTGCTACAATCTATTTAGAAATATTTCTAAATACTCAGCCTGAAGGTTTTCAGGTTCTCAGCAGAAAGGAGGATTATGTGGGTTTTCAGGAAACATTTAAGGCGCTGGCTGATCCGGTACGGAGAGAAATTTTGATTATGCTTCGTGAAGGGCAGATGTCCGCAGGGGAGATTGGGAGCAGATTTGATATGACAGGAGCGACTATTTCCTATCATTTATCCCAGTTGAAGAAAGCGGGGCTGATTACGGAGAACAGAAAGAAAAACTTCATATATTATGAACTGAATGCTTCTGTATTTGAAGAAGTCATGTTGTGGTTATCACAGTTTGGAGGTAAGAGCGATGAAACGTAAACAGATTGTTTTATCAGTAGTATTGTGTCTTTTGCCCATTATTCTGGGTGTAATTCTCTGGAATGAGCTTCCGGAGCAGATTGCTGTTCATTTTGACAATGCGGGAAATCCTGACAATTATGCACCAAAGGCATTTGCGGTGTTTGGACTGCCTGTATTCATAGCGGTTGTAGATGCGTTTACGTTGTTTACCACGCGGATGGATCCGAAGGCAAAGCGGCATTCCAGACAGATGCTTCGGCTGGTCTATTGGGCATGCCCGCTTCTTTGCAATATTATTATGCCGATAACTTTGTTTATGGCGATGGGGAAGGAGATTCCGATAGGAATGGTTGTTTCCCTTATGGTAGGCCTGGTCATCGTGATTGCCGGAAATTATCTGCCTAAATGCAGGCAGAATTATACAATAGGGATTAAACTGCCATGGACTCTGAATGATGAAGAGAACTGGAATTACACGCATCGGATTGCGGGATTTGTATGGGTGCTTGCAGGGCTTGCTATTATGGTAAATGCATTTACCGGAAGTTCAGGGGTGATGTTTGCGATTATTCTGTTTATGGTAGCAATTCCATTTATCTGTTCTTTCATATTTTACCAGAAAAACAGGGCTGGAAGAGCGTGAGGATTTCTTGTTCAAGAATGCCATCGGCATTCTTGCTGCGGGCGGGGATATTTTTATATCTCCGTCCGTTTTTTTCATCGGCATATCATAATCCGCATTTCTTAAATAGTTCGGCTATTTCATCGGCAGATTCCTTCATTCCTCTTTGAAACCAAATATCAACCCAGCCATACAGCGCATAGGCTGCGAAGGCTTTGACATATGCTTCTGCCATTTCACATTCAGGGTTTAACTTAAAGATATCTAAAATTGTATCTTTTAAAAGGTAAGCCAGACCACGGTTGTTTAATAGTTCATAAAATGAACGGTTATTTTCAAAATGCATAATGAGTTTTTTGAGCTGTTCACTGAGAGGTGCATTGCTGTCTTTATCCCAGTCAGCTTGTAATTCCTTAAACAGCTTATTAAGATACATTTTTAAGATATCTTCTTTGCAGGTGTAATTACGGTAGAAGGAGGCTCTTCCGACCTGTGCTTTATCGACAAGCTCACTTATCGAGATATCATTAATGGGTTTTTCTTTCAGCAAATCAAGCATTGCATTCGTAAGATGTTCGATTACATAAGCATTACGACCTTCGTTGCTCATCGGTGATACATTTCGTATATTCTGTCTCATTTTCGGTTCCCTTCTTGATTTTATATTATATTGCTGATACAATCATATTGCTGAAACAAATATATCAGCATTATAGAACATGAAATTTGTCCTGTCAAGTGTTGAAAGGAGCAGACAAAAATGAAATTTACACAAAAACGAATACTTATTTTAGCAATTGTAATCATTGTTGGTATTATTTTAGGCAGACTTGCTGTGCGGGCAGTGATGAATCTTATGCTCGGGGGAACGATGTTCGGAGGTAACATATTATGAGTAAGATGAAAAAGAAAGGAAGAGCAATGTTTGTTTTTATCTGTATTCTCGCATTTATTATTTCATTTGCAGGCTCTGCCATTTTCAAAATGACCTATGTGTCACCGAAACTGAAAAAGTACAGTGTGAAGTGGAGTGACGAAACAGGAAAAATCTATACAGATCTTTCATATGGAGAAAAACCTGCTAACAAATTTGACCTTTATGTTCCGAAAGACAATACGAAAGAGAATTATGGTCTCATTGTTTATCTCCACGCAGGCGGATTTGCAACCGGAGACAAGAGCGATGATGCAAAAATGCTTCAGTGGCTCTGCTCTTTGGGATATGTTGCAGCAGGGATTAACTACACATTGTTTAATGAAGAAAACTCTGACGCCAATGTTTATACGCAGTCAATGGAGATTAAGGAAAGTATGCCTTACATAGTGGAGGAAGCAAAAAAGCTCGGCTATAATATTGACCGTATGGCTATATCCGGAGGTTCAGCCGGTGGATGTCTGGCTCTTATCTATGCTTACCGTGATGCCGATACTTCTCCGGTTCCGGTTAAAATGGTATTTGAGGGCGTTGGACCATCAAGCTTTTATCCGGAGGACTGGAAAAACTATGGATTTGACAAAAATGCAGAAGCCGCGGCAGGGCTTTTCAGCGTTATGACAGGGAAAACAATCACTGCCGATCTGTTTGGAACCCCGGAATATGACGAACTGGTGAAGGACACTTCCCCTCTCTACTGGGTGAACGAAAATACTGTTCCTACAGTTATGGCATACGGAATGCACGATACTTTCCAGCCGTATGAAGGTTCGGTCAGATTAGATGAAAAACTGACAAAATACAATGTGCCGCACGAATATATCGTATTTGAACATTCCGGTCATGGGCTGCAAAATGACAATAAGCAGATGGTACGATACAGTGAAGCTATCTTAGAATATTTAGAAAAATATATGATGAACTAAGAAAAAGGATACGAACAGGAGAATATGAACATATGAAGGAGAAAAGAAAATTGAATTGGTGGAAAGTAATTGCAATTGTTCTAATTATTATTGCTGTCTGTCTGGTGATGCTGAAAAGCTGTGGAAATGTATTATCAAAGGTACAGAGTGTTCCGGAAGATTACACAAAAACTGTTTCTGCCGGAGCGGAGATTGAAGCAAAATACCTGGCAATGGGTTCGCATGATGTGAGTTATGTGGAATATGGTGCGCTTATGTCTTTTGAAAAGTATGAGATTTACTATCCGTCTGATATAGCCGAAATGGAAGGAAGTCTTCCGGCAGTTATTTTTGTAAACGGAACCGGCGTGGCAGGTTCAAAGTATCAGGCTCTCCAGAAGCATATGGCATCCTGGGGTTTCATTACTGTGGCTACGGAAGAAGCGCATGCATGGAACGGTTTTTCAGCTGAAATGTCTGTACGGATGCTCGAAATGCTCAATGGACTTGAAGGCAAATATATGGACAAGGATAATGTGCTTTTCGGAAAAGTTGATGTTGATAATATCGGAATTACCGGACATTCTCAGGGTGGATATGGTGTTGTGAACGCTATTACCGATCAGAAACACAAAGACAGCTATAGAGCCGCTGTTATTCTCAGCTCAGCTCCCTATTCGGAAAATAATGATTTTCAGTGGGAAGCGGACCCGTCTCTCATTCAGACACCGACAATGATGTTAAGCTCTATGGGGAATTTTGATGCCGCAGTAGCTTCAATGGAAAGCCTGCAAAATGTTTATTCCAGCATTTCAAAGGAAGTGCCTAAGGTGCTTGCAAGAAGAACAGAGGGGGATCACGGCGAAATGCTCTACTATGGCGACGGTTATGTGACTGCCTGGTTTATGTACTGGTTACAAGGCGATAATGAAGCCGGCAAGGCATTTTTCGGCGAAAGTGCAGAGCTTACAACGAATGCAAATTGGAAGGACGTTAAAATATCCGGAAATAAATAATCCGGCACCGAATCCAGCACCGTATGGAAGCCGGTCACTGTGAATACGCTGACCGCTCCGGGATGCCGAAATCGAAATATTCTGCCGGAACAAGATTACCCTACGAAGATAAAAAACAGCGATGCAACGGACAGAAGAACCAGCATCGCTGTTACAGGCAGGTGCATGGTATTATGCAGCAAATTCAGTGTTCAGTCCCCTGACGTTCCTATATTGCCATTGCCGCTTGAATTTTACAAGGATAATAAACATTTCACAAACTCTTCTGGCTTTTCAAAATGAATCCCATGTCCACAATCAAAGCGCACGATTTCACAATTCACTATAAGCTCGCAAGCCCGTTTCACATCCTCTTCGCTGAGTGCCGCCATCAGGATGCCATTCGGATTTATACTTGTTTTTGCCTTCATAAATACAGTCGAACATTGTATCTTTTTCAGGATGTTTTTTTCGATAAGATGCTGCCATTTTTATCAGTTTTCCCCTGACCTTTTCTCTTGACTTTTCAGGGAAGAAGCTCCATGCGCACTGATTTGAAAAATAGTACAGAACAAAATCCGTGTCCAATTTCTGCGTAATGTAATTGTGGCAGATCGTTGATAAATCCACATAATTAAATGTGTTTTTTCTCCGTTCTCCCTGTGATGCGAAAAACGGAGGATCCTCCAAAATCAACTTTTCACAAAGCTGTGTATTCGCAGCGATATATGCAGCAATCAAACCTCCGGATGAATGCCCCAGCAGCCATATCTTTTATCATTGATTTTTATCCTTCAAGCAGCGTATAGCCGCATACAGCCCTTTGCTCCAAAGCACCAGCAGTACCGCACTGATAGCGAGCCGCAGCTATATGTAAAGGGCGGCAGAGACCACCCATTTACATATTAGCTCCTGGTATGGAGTTTTTTAAAATCCTACTTCTTCTCCTACAACGATTACCTTGATCTTGCCTGCGGGGCGGCAGCATCTGGTAGTGACCATGTAGCAGCAGATACAGTTATCTGATGTACAGTCAGCGCAGGTGCCGTTTTTGGAGCAGGGAGTTCCAAGATCCCCGAAACGCTGTGCGTTGATGGGAGCCGCTACCGTGCGGGCGCGGGTACATGCATCTTCCAGTGTTTTGGTCATTTTATTGATTCCGCAGATAACGATAACATTGGAAGGACCGAATGTCATAGCAGCTACGCGGTTTCCGTTGCCGTCAACATTAACCAGCTGTCCATCCTCACTGACCGCATTTGTTCCTGTGATAAAAGTATCGGAAAGCAGGGTCTGACGCTGAATTTGAATCCGTTCTTCGGGAGTTGTAGCTGTATCGCGGTCAATGCATTTGTAATTTGCCTTGACTGCGTCAAGCAGTCCGATTTCTGCGGCAGAGGCGCTGCCGCCCCAGGCTACTGTGTGATCTTTGGGAATCAGTGCAAGCGCCTGTTTCAGTGCATCCTCCTTAGTTGCGCAGTAATACGCATCAAAATGACGTTTCTTTAATGCGGTAACCAGCTTCTGACCGGCTTTTTCATTTCTGAGTTTGATTGCAGGGTTCATAATTAGATCCTCCTATTGACATTCTCCCACAGCTAAAGCAGGGGGATTTTTGAGTAAAATAGACTATACTATACTGTTATTGGATTGATATGTAAGATTCATATATGTATGATACTATAATCAGTTACCTGATACAAGCGCATTTTGTTCTATCTTCAATTACCTGCGCAAATACTCATGGTTAGTAAAGAAGCACGAAACCGAAAACAAGAGATAGACCGCCAGCACCACACTATTCCGAACCAAAGACCAAAAGATAAGCATATGTTATCAGAATAGTTACTTTACGTGGGTTCCATAAAATTCCGGAAATGTTTCTTTTATGATAGCAGTTAAAAATTGAACGATAAAGTCCGTTTGCTGTATGTTTTTGTTGGCTGATGGTCTGTATTTTATGACAATGGATAGGATACCAGTTAATAAAAACTCAATTTTTATGTCGTTTTCTTCGCAGGAAACCAATTTTCCTACATTGTAAATCTGCATTCTGATGGCATCAATGAAACATTGCAGATAATTTGAACAATATCGAATGTTTTTTTCAGACAGCAGTGCGCGTTCACCAATTGTCAGAATTTTACCGAATGGTTCAATTTGCTCAAACATGAAGATACGGATAAAAGATTCCGGGTCTGTAAATAAATCAGGATATGTGTTGAAAATATCAAGATAGTGAAGATAAAAAGTCCCTTTACTTATTTCTGCTTTTTGTGCCGTGAGTTGGTATATGCTAAACTGGGAGTATTTCCACTTGTTGGAACGGTTATAGCTGTAAACGCAAAAATAGAGAAATACCTTATTCGATTTAGTGCGGTTCAGCAGGACTGGTACAGCGAAGAAGAATTGCGCCCCTATAAGCAAAATGAATGACATAATTTGACCTGTTCTCAAGTTTCTAAACAACTACTAAGCTCGTTAGCAAACCCAGCCGGAGCAGTCAACGGTCAAGATGAACGGGCTACGCCCGCCGT
>JAUNPP010000255.1 GCA_030536685.1 Lachnospiraceae bacterium | reverse complement strand
GAGAAATACCCCCTCAGGCCGCATGAAGCCTGTATTTTTTACGTCAAATTTTTCGCTTTATTATTGCGCAATGTACGCAATGTGTGATATAATAAAAGCGAGGAGGGTTTTTCCTATGAGAGTGATTACATCAAAATCCAAAAACGCCGAGTCTTTTTACATATCCCATTCTTTTGTAAACAGCAAAGGTACTAATACATCTAAGATCGTCCGGAAACTTGGCACCTTAGAGGAACTCTTGAAAGATCACGGTCCTACCCGCGAAGATGTTCTGAAGTGGGCGAAAGAAGAAGCCCGGATCGAGACTATAAAATATAAATCAGAACAGACCGCCAAAGCTGTACAGATCACATTTCATGCCGACCGCCAGCTTGATCACAGTCAGCAAAAACTATTTCAAGGCGGGTATCTTTTTATTCAGGCTATCTATTATGCGCTTCAGCTTAACAAGACCTGCCGAAAGATCCGGGATAAGTACAGGTTCAAGTACGACATAAACGCCATCCTGTCCGACCTTGTCTACAACAGGGTTCTGTTCCCAACCAGTAAGGCATCAGCATTTAAAGCGGCCCATAAATTTCTGGAGCCTCCCCAATACGGGCTTCATGATGTATACCGTGCCCTCAGCATTCTTGCTAACGAGATGTATCTTATACAGGAAGAGTGCTATAAAAACAGCCGCTTTGTATGCAGGAGAAACGACAAAGTCCTTTATTACGACTGTTCAAACTTTTACTTTGAGATAGAGCAGGAAGATGGCGACAGAAAATACGGGAAGAGCAAAGAACACCGTCCGAATCCCATTGTACAAATGGGCCTGTTTATGGACCGCGACGGAATTCCGCTTGCATTCTCCATATTTCCCGGGAATCAGAATGAACAGGGTTCCCTCAAGCCTTTGGAGACGAAAGTTCTTCAGGACTTTGAATGCAGGAAATTTATCTATTGCAGTGATGCGGGACTGGCTTCACAAGCGAACCGCCGCTTTAACCACATGGGCGAACGGTCATTCATTGTGACTCAGCCGATCAAAAAGCTGAAAGCAGAATACAAAGCTTCCGCACTTGATCCAAGCGGATTCCGGAGGCTGTCTGACAGGAAAAATGCAGACCTGAGTAAACTGTCCGATAATGATAAAGAAGCTCTTTTTTACAAAGAAATACCTTATGGAACCGGAGACATTGACCAGCTTCTGATAGTTACCTATTCTCCTAAATATGCGGCATATCAGAAAACAATAAGGGAAGCTCAGATAGAGCGCGCCAAAGCAATGATTTCAAATGGGAAATTTAAAAAGAACAGAAAAAATCCCAATGATCCCGCACGGTTCGTTAATAAGTTTGCTGTAACGGATGACGGTGAAGCGGCTGAAGTAAAGTATTATCTCGATGAAGAAAAAATAATCGAAGAAGCACGCTATGACGGCCTCTATGCAGTATGTACAGACCTGCTTGAAGATGACATAAGCGAAATCCTAAAGGTGAGTGAAGGAAGATGGCAGATCGAGGAATGCTTCCGTATAATGAAAACCGACTTTTCAGCAAGGCCGGTATATGTACAGAGAAGCGATAGGATAAAGGCACATTTCCTTATCTGCTTTATCGCACTTCTCTGCTACCGGCTTCTCGAAAAGAAACTTGGCAGCAAATATACTTGCAGCGAGATCCTTAATTCGTTAAGAGAGATGAATTTTGCAGATATAGAGAATCAGGGGTTCATACCATTGTACAAACGGGAAAAGATAACGGATGCCCTGCATGAAACCTGTGGGTTCAGAACTGACTTTCAATTCATCACCAAACAGAAAATGAAAGAAATACAAAAACTCAGTAAAAAGGGAGACATTACTAAAGAGTAAAACGAATAGAAAAACCC
>JAUNPP010000254.1 GCA_030536685.1 Lachnospiraceae bacterium | reverse complement strand
GGGGCTGTCGCACTAAGCAATTAGTGCACAGCTCCTTTTTGATGCAAAAAAATAACTGCCAGACCTCGAAAGAATCCAGCAGTTGGTGTAAAATTAAGTTATGCAACCAACTCAATTATTACAAAAAAATTATACCAAAAATTCAAGCGGATATCAATTAAAACTTTCGCTAAATCTTGAAACAATCATTCCGGATAATGATTCTGTGCGATTACTAAGTCAGTTTGTGGAGGCAATGGATTTGACTGACCTGTATTCTACATATGAAAGAATAAATTCAGTATCGCCAAGAACTCTCCTCAAGATTGTACTCTACTCTTACATGAATGGTGATTATTCCTCACGTTCCATGGAACTTAACTGTAAAAGAGATATCAACTTTATGTTTCTTTTGGAAGGTGCAAAGGCTCCAGATCATTCAACATTTGCTCGATTCCGAAGCATTCATTTTGCACCCTGTTCTAAGCGTATTCTTGCTGAAATGTCTAATGCACTTTTTGATCTTGGCGAAATTTCAGGTGAAACCATTTTTATTGATGGTACAAAAATTGAAGCCAGTGCGAACAAGTATACTTTTGTCTGGAAAAAAGCAGTAACAAAGAATCAGACAAAGCTTTTACAAAAACTTGCTGACTTTGTAGCTGAATGTGAGCAGCTTTATGATATAAGAATTGTTTACGGAAAGGCAATCAAAATAAAGCATGTGAAAAGGCTGCGAAAAAAACTGTATGCATTAAAGAAAACAGAAAAAATAGTATTTGTGCATGGAATCGGAAAAAGAAAGACACCACTTCAAAAAAGTATTGAGACTCTTGAAGATTACCTGGACAGACTCAAAAAATACAATCAGCAGATACATATATGTGGAAAACGTAACAGTTATTCTAAAACAGACCCCGATGCCACATTTATGAGGATGAAGGAGGATGCCATGGGAAATGGGCAATTAAAGCCGGCTTACAATCTCCAGCACGGTGTAGATTCTGAATACATCACATGGCTTACCATCGGTCCCCAGCTTACAGATACTACAACCTTGATTCCGTTTTTAAAAGATGCCCAGGAGCATTTAAAATTCAAATATAGAAATATAACAGCAGATGCTGGATATGAAAGTGAGGAAAACTATCTGTTTTTGGAATCAAACGGACAGCTGTCTTACATAAAACCTGCCAACTATGAAATTTCCAAAACACGTAACTATAAAAATGATATCGGAAAAATTGAAAACATGGAGTATGACTCGGTATCGGATACCTACACCTGCTGGAACGGAAGAAAATTAAAGATGGATTATATCCGTCATGTAAAAAGCAAAACTGGTTATGTAAGCGAAAAAACGATTTATAAATGTGAGAACTGCAACGGATGCCCTTATAAGAGTAAATGTATCAAAGGTAACAATTGCAAGACTCCTATGGAAGACAGAACAAAAACACTTCAGGTTGCCAAAACATTTTTGAAACAAAGAAAAGAAGATTTGAATCGAATTCTTTCAGAGGATGGAATTCTTTTGAGAACAAATCGGAGCATACAGGCAGAGGGATCTTTTGGAGATTTAAAACAAGATATGCAGTTCAGAAGATACTTAAGTAAGGGAACATCGAATGTACTTGCAGAAAGTACACTGCTTGCCATGGCGAGAAACATAAACAAACTCCATAATAAGATTCAAAATGAAAGAACAGGAACACATTTGTTCCCAATAAAAAGCGCCTAAATTTAAATTTTCCAAAATAAATTTTCAAGCCATTTTCGATGGCTTGTTAAAGTGCGCTCTTATTATGGATTAATATGATAAATCAGGGCTTTTTTATGAATTTTGTCCTTAAAACTGCATAAATGAAGCTGCCGCTTCACGATTTATTAATCGTTAAAGCGACAGCCCCTTTTTTT
>JAUNPP010000093.1 GCA_030536685.1 Lachnospiraceae bacterium | reverse complement strand
TGGAAGAATACCGGAGCAGCCTGGATGAAACGGAAGAATATCGGAACCGATTAATGGAAATACTGGCAGATACCCTGCTTGAACTGGCGGATGAGCGTCAGATGCTTTCTTTCTATCAGGTAAAAACAGCCGGTCAGAATGCGGTGATCGCTGCAGGTATGGCAGCGGTTCTTCATGAGATGAACGAGCAGCGCTTTGGCAGAGCGGAAAAGCTGTTGAATTATATCTGCAGCTATCGTGACTGCTTCCTGCATTATCCCGATCTTTCACAGCTGGCAGAGTTTTTGCAGAAAATGCTTCTTCAGGCGCGGAGCCGGTCTCTGACGGATTCCGTACAGGAACTAATTCAGAGGTTTACTCAGCTTGTTCTGCAGCAGAAATTGGATGATGAAAATCAGGAAACTGCTTTTTTAGAAATTCAGAGATTTTATCAAAGAAAAACGGAAAATGAGCAGGAGAAGCAGCTGGAAAGATCGCTTTTGCAGTATTGCGAGGCAGAATGTCTGAAACTGCTGAGTTTATTCCGTTTATGGACAGGGGGAACAGAATGTCACAGGTAATTGTTATTGGCGGAGGCGCCTCGGGTATGATTGCTGCTTATGCAGCGGCAAAAAACGGACATCAGGTCACTCTTCTTGAAAAAAATGAAAAGCTGGGTAAAAAGCTGTATATTACAGGAAAAGGAAGATGTAATATTACAAATGCGGCTGATTTGGAGACGATTATGGAAAATGTGGTTTCCAATCCCAGATTTTTATACAGCGCATTGTATGGATTTACAAATCAGGACATGATAAAATTATTAAATCAGGCGGGTCTGGAAACAAAGGTTGAGCGTGGAATGCGCGTATTTCCGGTTTCAGATAAATCCTCCGATGTGATCAGGGCATTGTCCGATCTGCTCCATCAGGCCGGAGTCAGGATTTTCTTTAACAAGAAAGCAGATGACCTGATTTTGGAAGGAACAGATGAGATAAGATGCACCGGTGTGGTGACAGAAGATGGAAGAAAACGAAAGGCGGACGTTGTAATTGTTACGACAGGAGGCATTTCCTATCCATCTACCGGGTCAACCGGCGATGGTTATCGCTTTGCAAAAGCAGCGGGACATCAGATCACGGCTCTCAGCCCGGCGCTGGTTCCGTTTACCGCCGAAGAGGAATGGGTCAAGGAGCTTCAGGGGCTGGCTCTGAAAAATGTAAGTGTAACGATTGCATCCGGAAAAAAGAAGATTTATTCCGATTTTGGAGAAATGCTCTTTACGCATTTCGGAGTCAGCGGCCCTGCGATACTCAGCGGAAGCAGTGTCTGTGCAAAGCATTTGAAAAAGGGCAGCCTGACTCTGCATATTGATTTGAAGCCGGCTCTGAACCGTGAACAGCTGGATGCACGTTTGCTGAGAGAATTTAAAGAGGCAAGAAATAAGCAGATTGGAAATGTGCTGGGATGTCTGTATCCTTCCAGCCTGGTTCCTGTGATACTGGCAGTCAGTGAAATTCCGGCAGATAAAGTCATTCATGATGTAACACGGGAAGATAGAAACCGATTGATACAAAATACCAAGGAGCTTTGCATCACTTTAAATGGCCTGCGCGGTTATAATGAAGCAATTATAACGCAGGGAGGCGTAAAGGTGAAGGAAATCAACCCTGCCACGATGGAATCCAGACTGGTAAAGGGGCTTCGTTTTGCAGGCGAAGTGCTTGACCTGGATGCTTTTACAGGAGGCTATAACCTTCAGATCGCATGGTCTACCGGCTGGGCGGCAGGAAGTACAATTGAGAAATAGATGGATAAGAAGATAAATAGAAGATAAATAGAGGATTAAAAATGGGATTTAATATTGCGATTGATGGACCTGCAGGTGCAGGAAAAAGTACAATTGCCAGACAGGTGGCAAAAAAATTAAATTTTATTTATATTGATACAGGAGCTATGTATCGTGCGATGGGTGTTTATTTTACCAGAAATCAGACTGATCTGGCGGATGAGGAAGCTGTTAAAAAGGTGTGTGATACCGTTGAAATTAAGCTTACCTATGAGCAGGGAGTACAGCTGATCTGGCTGAACGGCGAAAATGTAAGTGAGGTGATCCGTACAAAGGAAGCCGGAAATATGGCTTCAGCCTGTGCGGCGGTTCCTGTAGTTCGGGAAAAACTGGTGGAACTGCAGAAAAAACTCGCTCAGACCAGCGACATCGTTATGGATGGACGCGATATCGGAACCGTTGTATTACCTGAGGCGGACGTAAAGGTGTATTTAACCGCCAGTGTGGATGTGCGCGCTGAAAGAAGATTCAAGGAATATCAGGAAAAAGGACTGACCGCAGTTTTGGAGGATGTAAAAAAGGAAGTCGCACAGAGAGATTACAATGACATGCACAGAGCGGTTTCACCCCTGTGCCAGGCAGAGGATGCTGTTTTGGTAGATACTTCGGATATGAACATTGACCAGGCAGCAGATGCAATCCTGAAGCTTGTGAATACCTGCAGATAATGAGAAGCGGAGGAGAAAAAATTTGGAAGTAAAACTGGCAAAAACTGCGGGTTTTTGTTTTGGTGTAAAAAGAGCAGTGGATACGGTTTATAATCAGGTAAAGCAGCCGAAACAGCTCCCGATTTATACATTTGGCCCGATTATTCATAATGAAGAGGTAACCTCAGATCTGGAACAGAAAGGTGTCAAAATCATTCATTCAGAAGATGAACTGGAGGAGCTTGAACAGGGAACCCTGATCATTCGTTCACATGGAGTTGGCAGACGCATCTATGAAATTGCAGAGTCACGGAACCTGTATATGGTAGATGCAACCTGTCCATTTGTGAAAAAAATCCACAAAATAGTAAAAGAGGCATCTGAAAAAGGCGATTTTGTTATTATTATCGGAAGCAGAGAACATCCGGAGGTTCAGGGAATCTGCGGGTGGTGCAGCGGTGATTATACAGTGATTTCAACGGAAAAAGAAGCCGCCACGTTATCCATTTCAGAGGGTAGAAAAGTGACGATTGTATCACAAACTACTTTTAATTTGGTAAAATTCAAATATTTAGTTGCGGTTTTGGAGAAAATTTGTTATAATCCATATATTGTGAATACTATCTGCAATGCAACTCAGGAACGTCAGGCGGAAGCAGGCGAAATTGCTTCATCTGTAGAGGCTATGATTGTTATTGGAGGAAAGAACAGCTCCAATACGCAGAAGCTTTACGAAATCTGTAAAAAAGAATGTGGCAACACCTATTATATACAGACGCTTAAAGACTTATCAGCTCAGAATTTTCAAACTGTGTGCACCGTAGGTATTACAGCAGGGGCATCAACCCCGAAGCATATTATTGAGGAGGTTCAATTACATGTCAGAACAAACTTTTGAAGAATTATTAGAAGGTTCTGTAAAAACAATCCGCACCGGGGAGGTTGTCAGCGGAAAAGTTATAGCTGTTAAGGAGGATGAAATCGTTCTGAATATCGGTTACAAGTCTGACGGTATTATTACAAGAAGTGAATATACCAATGACTCCAATGCAGATCTCACCACTATGGTTCAGATTGACGATGAAATGGAAGCTAAAGTCGTAAAGGTAAACGATGGCGAAGGTCAGGTCGTTTTATCTTATAAGAGACTTGCTGCTGACAGAGGCAATAAGAGACTGGAAGAAGCTTTCGAAAATCAGGAAGTACTTACAGCTCCCGTTACCAGAATTGACAAAGGCGGCTTAAGTGTAACTGTTGAAGGCACAAGAGTATTTATTCCTGCAAGCCTTGTATCCGATACTTATGAGAAAGACCTTTCCAAGTATGAAGGACAGGAAATCGAATTTGTAATCACTGATTTCAAACCCAGACAGAGAAGAATTATCGGCGACCGCAAGCGTCTGCTGGTAGCTAAAAAGAAAGAAATGCAGAAAGCCCTGTTCGAAAAGATCGAACCCGGCATGACAGTAACCGGTACTGTTAAGAATGTTACAGATTTTGGTGCATTCATCGATTTAGGTGGTGCAGATGGTCTGCTTCATATTTCAGAAATGTCATGGGGCCGCGTAGAGAATCCCAAGAAAGTATTCTCTGTTGGTGATGAAGTAACAGCTTTCATTAAAGAAATTAACGGCACTAAGATTGCGCTTAGTCTTAAATTTGAAGACAAGAATCCCTGGTTAACAGCAGCAGAAAAGTATGCTGTAGGCACTATTGTTGAAGGCCGTGTGGCTCGTATGACAGACTTTGGTGCATTTGTTGAACTGGAACCCGGTGTAGATGCACTGCTTCATGTTTCTCAGATTTCCAGAGTACATGTTGAAAAACCTTCAGATGTACTGGCAAAAGATCAGATCATTCAGGCTAAGGTTGTAGATTTCAATGAAGAAAGCAACAAGATCAGCCTGAGCATGAAAGCAATCGAAGCACCTGCACAGGACGAAGAAGAATAATACAGAAGGTCGGATATTTAACCGAACCAGGAGTATAGTTAGTTTGTGATGTAACACAAGGCGCCACAGCTGCAATCGTGATATTGCAGTTGTGGCGCTTTTAAAATGTTTTTAAATTGCTTTTTTAACTGTTTTTCAAATTGCTTTTTAAAAGTGAATATGATACTTTTCTTTCGGTTAAAATAACAGCATAAAGAAAAGGAGGGACAAAGACTGATATGAGATATGTTTGTGATGTATGCGGATATGTATACGATGAAACAGAAGGCGAACCGGATAACGGAATAGCTCCCGGAACAAAATTTGAAGATCTTCCGGATGATTACGAATGTCCGCTTTGCTCGGTAGGAAAAGATCAGTTTTCAAAAGAATAAGGGCTGCTTTTGAGAAGATAGGCAATCCTTTTTCAAAAGAATAATCTACCGGGAAGCCTTTGTCTTACCGGAGGCAGTTTTCTGATGAAAGAAGGCTGTTTTGCTGCGGTAAGAAAAGGCTTCTGCAAGATGCGTGGAAAGGATACGTTCACTTTCTGCGAGATCTGCTATTGTACGGGCGGTTTTCAGCAGTTTGTAATAGCCACGTGTAGTTAACTGATGATGATTCAGACAGGAATCCAGAAGCTGTTCTGCATCAGGGTCGATCAGGCAGAATTCAGAGGTCATAGCAGAGGACATCTGTGCATTAAAGTAAATATCTGTGTCTTTGAAACGTTCCTGCTGAATCTTGTGAGCGGCAATAATGCGGCTGCGGATGGAGGCGGAAGGCTCATTTAAAATAGAAGGAGAACGGAGTTCTTCCTTATTAAGAGGGAGCACTTCTATAGCGATGTCAATTCTGTCCAACAGGGGTCCGCTGATGCGGCTGTGATATCGTTCTACCTCCCATGAAGTACAGGTACACTGATGCGGGTCAGGATAATAACCGCAGGGGCATGGATTCATGGCAGCGCAGATCATGGTGTGGGCAGGAAATTCGTATCTGCCATGAAGCCGTGAGATGAACACCTTCTGATCTTCCATGGGCTGGCGCAGTACTTCAAGCGTTTTTCGCGAATACTCGGGCAGCTCATCCAGAAATAAAACTCCGCGATCGGCCAGAGAGATTTCTCCGGGTACGGGATAAAGGCCGCCGCCGGCAAGCGCAGAGGTACTGGCTGTATGGTGAGGAGACCGAAACGGACGAGTCTGAAGAAGACCGGAGCCGGGTTTTAACAGGCCGCAGATACTGTATATCTTTGTGATCTCCAGACTTTCTTCATAGGTTAAAGGCGGCATGATAGAGGGAATGCATCGGGCAAGCATACTTTTCCCGCTTCCGGGAGGACCGGATAAAAGCAGATTATGCATACCTGCTGCTGCAACCTCAATGGCTCTTCTTGCTGTGCCCTGCCCTTTGATCTCCTGAAAATCATTGGAATATTCACCGGGTGACGATGACCACTGAAGCGGGAGAATGACAGACTCCTCCAAAAGAGCCGGACTTTGAAGAATACGGATCAGTTCAGAAAGAGAAGTAACTGCAATAATATCAATTCCCTGAATGCAGGCGGCTTCTGAAACATTCTCAGCCGGAATAAAGCAGCGGCGCAGTCCATGATCACGGGCACAGAGTACAGACGGCAGGATACCGTTGACACCGCAGATGCTGCCGTCAAGGCTGAGTTCGCCGCAGAACATACTGTTCGTACAGAGATCTTCCCATATATCATATGGAAACAGTTCCATAGCGGCAAGAATGGAAACTGCAATAGGAAGGTCAAAGCCGGAACCTCTTTTACGGATGTCAGCAGGTGAAAGGTTGACGGTGATCCTTTTTGGCGGTACGAAGATACCGCTGTTGCGAAATGCGGTACGTACCCGCTCCCTTGCTTCTCTCACCTCGGAGCAGGGAATCCCGACCATATCAAAAGACGGAAGTCCATCTGCAATATCCGATTCTACCTGTACAAGAAAGCCATCAATTCCTAATAATGTAACACTGTATACTTTTCCGAACATAATCAAATCCCCCTGTTCAACAATGATTCAAATAGAAAACGTAGTGAGTTGACACAAAAACTGTGCGGTATAAAACATGTAAATGAAAAGAAAAATAAGTGAATTCAAATATATCACACGAAAATATGTTTGTCAACATACATGGGAAAATATAAACAAAAATTTATATTTATTAAAACATATGTTTTTAAACAAAATATCTTGACTTTCATAAAAACGCATGATAGTCTTGTGTCAGAGAGAATATGGACGATATGTTGAATTCGTCCGGGGAGGGGGATGAGTCAGTTAGCAGCAGAAAAAGAATATCGGTACTGGCTGTGCAATCTTCCCGGTTTTGGTGCCAGGAAGATTGCCACGCTGCTTCATTGGTTTGGAAGCGCGGAGGAGGTATGGAAAAGCAGCAGAGAATCATTTGGGAAGCTCGTTGGAGAGACAGAGACTTCTAATCGCTCATTTCGGGAGGCGGATATGATACGGCTTTTGGATGCAAAGCCGAAACTGGAATTTTTTATAGAGGATTATCATAAGCTGAAGGAAAAAGGGATACGTTTTATTACACCGGCAGATTCCGAATATCCGGAGAGGCTGAGACACCTGTATGATATGCCGCAGTCTTTATATGTGAAAGGGAATCTGCCCGCGGATGAAATCCCTTCAGCCGCCATTGTAGGCGCCCGCAGCTGCAGCCATTATGGGGAAGAGCTGTCTTCTGTGCTTGCAGGAGAGCTATGCAGCCGTGGTGTGAATATTATCAGTGGTATGGCGCTGGGGATTGACGGAGCTGCGCATAGAGGTGCAATAGAAGCCGAAAGAAGAGGCTGCGTGAAAGGCTGCACGGAAGACTGCGGAGGTACTTATGCGGTTCTGGGCTGCGGAGTGGATGTCTGTTATCCGCGGAATCATTATGATATTTATCAGTATTTAGGGGGGAAGTCCGGGCTGCGGGAAGCTGAAGACGAGTCAGCTGCTCTTCGACAGCCGAAAAAGGGAGGGCTGTTATCGGAATTTCCTCCGGGGACACAGCCGTATGCATCTAATTTTCCGATGAGAAACAGGATCATCAGCGGTCTGGCAGATATGGTGATTGTGGTGGAAGCGCGATTTCGCAGCGGTTCTCTGATCACGGCTGATCAGGCCCTGGAACAGGGCAGAGATGTATATGCGGTGCCGGGAAGGGTGACAGATCCTCTGAGCAGAGGATGCAATGAGCTGATTCGCCAGGGAGCAGAAATCATAACTGACCCTGTAGAATTTGCAAGAAATAAGTTTCCAAAACAGGACAAAATTAACCATAACTGCAAAAAAAGTGAAATTGCTCTTGCCTTGTCAGAAGAAAAGGTGTATAGTTGTCTGGATTTTAACCCAATGTATCTCGGTACAATCGTCAATTTGACTGGTTTTTCCGCGCAGGATACGGCTTGTATTTTGATGCAGCTTATGATGAAAGAACTGGTTGTAGAGACGTCGAAAAATTATTATGCATTGAAATTCAGATAGGAGTACTGTATTAATGGCAAAATATCTGGTTATTGTGGAGTCCCCTGCCAAGGTGAAGACAATTAAAAAGTTTCTTGGAAGCAATTATGATGTGGAAGCATCCAATGGACATGTGAGAGATCTTCCAAAAAGTCAGCTTGGTATTGATGTGGAACATGATTTTGAA
The DNA here is from genome assembly GCA_030536685.1 of Lachnospiraceae bacterium. Taxonomy (GTDB): domain Bacteria; phylum Bacillota; class Clostridia; order Lachnospirales; family Lachnospiraceae; genus TWA4. Next base: position 5,339 of record JAUNPP010000093.1, on the reverse strand, counting down.
CCTAAATATATTACAATTCGGGGAAAGGGAGAATTGCTTGCCGGATTACGGAAAAAAGTAAAAAAAGCAGATAAGATCTATCTCGCAACTGACCCTGACCGTGAAGGAGAGGCAATCAGCTGGCACCTGTATCAGGCCTTAAAACTGGAAGATAAAAAGGTACAGCGGATTACCTTTAACGAGATTACAAAGAATGCCGTTAAGGCATCTCTCAAGGAGCCAAGAGATATTGATATGGATCTGGTGAATGCACAGCAGTGCCGCCGTATGCTGGATCGTCTTGTAGGCTACCTGATCAGCCCGCTGCTGTGGGCAAAAGTAAAAAGAGGTTTAAGTGCAGGTCGTGTACAATCTGTAGCGCTTCGGATCATCTGTGACAGAGAAGCGGAGATTGAGGCATTTATCCCCAAAGAATACTGGACGTTTGAGGTTGCTCTGAAGTCTTCAGAGGATAAAAAGCCTTTTATCGCGAAATTAAAAGAAGAAATCCACAATCGTCAGGAACTGGATGCGGTTCTGGCTGATTTGGAGGGCTGTGAGTATGTGATTGATACGATTAAACGGGGCGAACGTGTTAAAAAAGCACCGTTTCCTTTTACAACCAGTACAATGCAGCAGGATGCTTCAAGACTTTTGAATTTTTCCACTTCCAAAACAATGCGGATTGCGCAGCAGTTATATGAAGGTGTGGAGATAAAAGGTCAGGGAAGCGTAGGTGTTATCACTTACCTGAGAACAGACTCTGTTCGTGTATCCAAAGAGGCAGCAGAAGCAGCTAAAACGTATATTACTGAAACTTATGGTGCAGAGTATACAAGTGAGCCCCGCAACAGCGGAAAAAAAGGTGGAAAAGTACAGGATGCTCATGAAGCAATCCGTCCTACGAATCTGGACTATACACCTGAGATGCTGAAAGAATCTCTGACAAGAGAGCAGTATCGCCTGTACCGTCTGATATACAATCGTTTCCTCGCCAGCCAGATGAGTTCTGCGGTTTATGAAACCATGTCGGTTAAGATAAAAGCAGGAAATCATGTATTTACATCTGCCGGAAACCGGATTAAGTTTAACGGATTCCAGGTTGCATATCAGCTGGAAGAGGAAAAAGAGCAGTTAGTAAAATTAAGTGATAAGCTGGAAGATGGTATGGTCCTTTCTGAGGAGCACAGAGAAGAAAAACAGCATTTTACACAGCCGTCGCCGCATTTTACGGAGGCATCTCTTGTACATGCTCTGGAGGAACTTGGAATTGGACGTCCCAGTACGTATGCGCCGATCATAACAACGCTTCTGGCCCGCCGTTATATTACAAAAGAGGGAAAAGCTCTTTATGTAACAGAGCTTGGTGAGATTGTTAACCGGATTATGGTAGATACCTTTACCAGTATCGTAGATGTGAAATTTACAGCGAATCTGGAATCACTTCTGGATATGGTAGAAGAAGGAACTATGGAGTGGAAGTCTGTAATCAGCAATTTTTACCCGGATCTGGATGAAGCCGTTAAAAAGGGTGAGGCGGAACTGGAACATATCACTATTGAGGATGAAGTATCTGATGTGGTTTGCGAGCTTTGCGGACGGAATATGGTTTATAAATACGGACCTCACGGCAAGTTCCTGGCCTGCCCTGGTTTTCCCGACTGTCGCAATACAAAGCCTTATTTTGAGAAGATCCATGTTCCCTGTCCCAAGTGTGGAAAAGAGGTTCTGATTAAAAAGACTAAAAAAGGCAGAAAATATTACGGCTGTGAAGGAAATCCTGAGTGTGATTTTATGTCATGGCAGAAGCCCTCTGCTAAAAAGTGTCCCAGATGCGGTGGTTATATGGTCGAAAAGGGGAATAAGCTTTGTTGTGCCGATCAGACCTGTGGATATACAGAAAGTAAGACCGAAGAAGAAAAAGATAGGTGAAACCATTAAAACCATTAAAAGCATGAAAAACAGAAATCAGCAGCTGCAGGTAAGTCTGTGCTGCTGATTTCTGTTTTTTTGCGCAAGGCGGAATAGTTATAAAAATTGTAAAAAAATTGTGTGAATTAATAAAAAAGGTTGCAATTTTCCGAAAATAATGGTAACATTTTCTTGTATCAGTATATTTGCATCTACTGTATAAGGAGGTATCCATGAGCGTTCAGTTATTGGATAAAACCAGGAAAATCAATAAATTGCTGCACAATAATAATTCGTCAAAGGTTGTATTTAATGATATATGCGATGTGCTTAGTGATATATTAAAGTCGAATATCCTGGTTATCAGTAAAAAAGGTAAAGTTTTAGGAATTGGCCGCAGTGAAGGAGTTACTGTTATTGAGGAACTGGTAGCTGGCCAGGTTGGCGGTTTTATTGATGCGCTTTTGAATGAGCGGCTGTTGAGTGTTCTCTCGACGAAGGAGAATGTGAATCTGGCGAATCTTGGTTTTACACAGAACGTGGGGATTTATCAGGCAATTATTACACCAATCGATATAGCCGGAGAGCGTTTGGGCACTTTGTTTATCTATAAGTGTAATGAGCAGTATACAATTGATGATATTATCCTGAGCGAGTATGGAACCACAGTTGTCGGTCTGGAGATGATGCGGTCGGTGAATGAGGAGAATGCGGAGGAGCAGCGTAAGATCAATATTGTGAAATCTGCAATCAACACATTATCGTTCTCAGAACTGGAAGCAATCCAGCACATTTTTGACGAACTGGAAGGTAATGAAGGCATTCTTGTAGCAAGCAAGATTGCAGACCGGGTTGGAATTACGCGTTCTGTAATCGTCAATGCGCTGCGTAAGTTTGAAAGTGCCGGTGTGATTGAATCCCGTTCCTCAGGAATGAAGGGTACGTATATTAAAGTTGTAAACGATGTTGTATTCAGTGAACTGAAAAAATTAAAAAAACAGTAAAAATTTGATAATTCAACGAATTGAAACTGTTTGAGGGGCAGATTTACAAAGAACCTTCCGGTCTTTCATGTATTTTATATGGAAGGCCGGTTTTCCTTTTGAAAATAATTACAAAACATATAGAAAAAAACATAAAAACACTTGCATAATGAAAATTCTTGTGATATATTTTACTGGTGTGCTTAACACAAATACTATTAATCACGTACGTGGATTCCTAAAATGGTGCCGAAAGGTGTTTTGGGAAGCGGCAAACGTGCGGAAGTGAAAACCATGGAGGTATATCATGAGCGTAATTTCAATGAAGCAGCTCTTAGAAGCAGGTGTTCATTTTGGACATCAGACAAGAAGATGGAACCCTAAGATGGCTCCCTACATTTACACAGAAAGAAACGGTATCTACATCATCGACTTACAGAAATCTGTAGTTATGGTTGACGATGCTTACAAGGCAGTAGCTGATATCGCTGCAAATGGCGGTACAATTCTGTTCGTTGGTACAAAGAAACAGGCTCAGGATGCAATCGCTGCAGAAGCTGAACGCTGCGGTATGTACTATGTTAACCAGAGATGGTTAGGTGGTATGCTGACAAACTTCAAGACTATCGAAAGCAGAGTAGCAAGACTGAAAAAGATCGAACAGATGCAGGAAGATGGTACATTCGACGTACTGCCTAAGAAGGAAGTTATCGAATTAAAGAAAGAACTGGAAAAACTGGAAAAGAACCTTGGTGGTATCAAAGAAATGAAGAATCTGCCCGATGCAATCTTCATCGTTGATCCTAAGAAGGAAAGAATCTGTGTTCAGGAAGCTCATATTCTTGGCATTCCGTTAATTGGTATTGCAGATACAAACTGTGATCCCGAAGAATTAGACTACGTTATCCCCGGTAATGATGATGCAATCAGAGCCGTTAAATTAATTGTATCTAAGATGGCAGATGCTGTTATCGAAGCAAGACAGGGTGAAACTTACGGAGAAGCAGCTGAGGAGGAATAATTACTATGGCTATTACAGCAGCAGACGTTAAGAAATTAAGAGAAATGACCGGTGCTGGTATGATGGACTGCAAGAAAGCCCTGACAGCAACAAACGGTGATATGGATGCAGCAGTAGACTTTTTAAGAGAAAAAGGTCTGGCTACCGCTCAGAAGAAAGCTAGCAGAATTGCAGCAGAAGGTATCGTTATGACTGTTTTATCTGCTGACGAAAAGAAAGCAGTTGCAGTAGAAGTAAACGCAGAGACAGACTTCGTAGCTAAGAATGAAAAATTCCAGGCATACGTAAAAGAAGTTTGTGATCAGGCTTTAAATACAACAGCTGCTGATATCAATGCATTCCTGGAAGAAGCATGGGCTCTTGATACAACTAAGACTGTAAAAGAAGCTCTTGCAGCTCAGATCGCAGTAATCGGCGAAAACATGAACATCAGAAGATTCCAGCAGGTAGAAGAAGCAAACGGTTTCGTAGCTTCTTATATCCATGCAGGCGGTAAGATTGGTGTTCTGATCGACGTAGAAACAGATATTGTTAACGGCGAAATCAAAGAGATGGCTAACAACGTAGCAATGCAGGTTGCAGCTATGAAACCTCAGTACACAAGCAACAGCGAAGTAGACGCTGATTACATTGCTCGTGAAAAAGAAATCCTGTTAGCTCAGATCATGAACGATCCTAAAGAATCCCAGAAACCCGAAAAGGTTATCCAGGGTATGATCAATGGTCGTATCAATAAAGAGATGAAAGAAATCTGTCTGTTAGATCAGGTTTACGTAAAAGCTGAAGATGGTAAGCAGTCTGTAGCTAAATATGTAGAATCTGTAGCAAAAGCAACAGGCGCTAAGATTACAATCAAAGGTTTCGTTCGTTTCGAAACTGGCGAAGGCCTGGAAAAGAAGAATGAAGATTTCGCAGCAGAAGTTGCAGCTCAGATGGGCAAATAAGCGAACTTTGCAATTCTAACAATGTAATAAAAATATGAGGCTCTGAAAGCCTTGTAAACACTGGATATTCTGGTGATTACGAGGATTTCAGAGCCTTTTTCTATTCTAAAAACGGAAAGTCGGAAATACCGCCTTTTACCGTCTGAAATCGTCTAAAATCACTTCAAGTTGAGTATTACTCAACAGGCATGTCGAGTAAAATGAGTATTCACAATCTTCAGCGAAGTTTACTCAATTTATCGCAATTCCTTAAAACCTTTACTCTCAAATCCTTTATATCCGCGAGCAATGAGCCAATCGACGTGCTTGCACAGTAAGTTGGCGAATGCCGCGAAGGTCAATGCACTGCCGCTTGCGACTGGGCATTGACTTATCAAAAAAATTTAATAGGAGGTCGCATTATGACAAGTACAGCGTTAGGAGCAGGTGTTAGTAATACTCAGAAAATTATTTTTATCAGCGATGCACATGAGAAATTCTACTACGAAAAATTAAAGGAAG
>JAUNPP010000092.1 GCA_030536685.1 Lachnospiraceae bacterium | reverse complement strand
AAGCTTTGTTACTGCTTTTACAGTTAAACTTGCTTACTGCTTTGTTACTGCTTTCTTGCTGTTAACGCTTAAACTTCTACCATTCGCTGGTATCAGCTTTGCGTACCATATCTCTTACAGGTAAAATAAAGGTAGGAGATACGGACAGCTCATCTACGCCCATCTTCAGGAAAGTCTCTGTCAGAGTCAGGTCTGCACCCAGCTCGCCGCAGATACCTACCCATGCGCCGCCCTTATGACCATTATCGATGATCATCTGTAATGCTCTTAAAACAGCGGGATGATGAGAATCATAAATATTATCAAGCTTCGGATTCTGACGGTCAATCGCCAGCAGATACTGTGTCAGATCGTTGGTTCCTACGGAGAAGAAGTCTACTTCACGACCCAGTTCTTCACTGATCATAACAGCTGCAGGTGTCTCGATCATAACGCCGATCTCAACATCCTTGTATTCGATGCCCTGTTCTTTCAGTTCATCCTTTACTTCCTGCAGAATTGCTTTAATCTGATGCACTTCATTCACAGAAATGATCATCGGGAACATAATAGAGATGTTACCGAATGCACTTGCACGTAAAATTGCACGAAGCTGTGTTTTGAAGATATCCTGACGAGTCAGGCAGATACGGATTGCACGATAGCCCAGAGCAGGATTTTCTTCCTTATCCAGATTAAAGTAATCCACCTGCTTATCAGCGCCGATATCCAGAGTACGGATAATAACCTTTTTACCGCGCATATTCTGTGCAACGGTCTTATAAGCCTGGAACTGTTCTTCCTCTGTAGGATAGGTAGCAGATTCCAGATATAAGAATTCACTTCTGAACAGACCGATACCTTCTGCGTCATTAGCCAAAGCTGCTGCTGTGTCGGCAACGCTTCCGATGTTCGCATAAAGATGAATCGATTTCTTTCCATCAGCGGTTACAGTTTCTTTGCCCTTTAACTCTGCCAACAGCTGTCTCTTCTTCTCATCTTCCTCCATCGCTTTGCGCATCTCTGCTACATAAGCGTCGTCAGGATCGATTGTAACAGTTCCTGAATAGCCGTCTACAACCGCCATTCTGCCCTTCCATTCCTTTTTGATCGGAATACCGATCAAAGCGGGAATATTCATGGTACGTGCAAGAATTGCTGTATGTGAGTTGGAAGAACCCTGTTCGGTTACGAAAGCCAGAAGCTTTGATTTGTCCATCTGTACAGTTTCACTCGGAGCCAGATCATCTGCCACCAGGATAACGGGCTCATCCAGAGCGCCCATATCCGTGTCACGACCCAGAAGTACAGCTACCAGACGTTCGGAAATATCTTTAATGTCGGCAGCTCTTGCCTGCATGTATGCATCATCCATTGCTGCAAACATTGCCGCAAAGTTGTCACCGGTGGTTGCAACTGCATATTCTGCACAAACCATATCGTCTTTGATTATATTATAGATTGCATCGAGGTAATCTTCATCGTCCAGCATCATCATGTGAACTTCAAAAACAGCAGCGTTGTCTTCACCGACTTCCTTTACCGCTTTCTGGTAAATTCTGTCCAGCTGACTGATTGCTACGACCTTTGCAGCTTCCAGACGTTTGATTTCCTTCTCTGCATCATCAATCTTTTCTCTCTTAACCTGGTATTCATTCTTTTCATAAAAGAAAATTCTACCGATTGCAATTTTCTTGAAAATGGACTTTCCTGTATACTGTTCCATAGCTATTCTCCGAATCTCTCTTACAGATTAGCTTCAAAAAATGCCTGCATAGCAGCTGCAGCAGCATCTTCATCTGCACCGTCAGCAGTTACAGTTACTTCATTGCCAGTCTTAACGCCCATACCCATGATAGCCATCAGTTTTGTAGCAGAAGCCTTCTTACCGCCGCATTCCAGAGTGATTGCAGATTCAAATTTCTTTGCTTCCTTAACCAGAAGTCCTGCAGGACGTGCGTGGATACCGATTTCGTCTTTGATTACGTAATTAAATGATTTCATGTGATTTTACCTCATCTTTCTTAAATATTCATTTCTGTACTTGATGAGAATCAATCAACAGCCCGGATCATTAATCTGCCTGTACGATTAATCCCATACGTGAAAATTGCTGATAAATTCCATCATCCTGTACGCTTTCACAGACCACATCTGCGATTTCCTTCAGTTCTTTGCAGGCATTGCCCATGGCCACGCCAATATTCGCCGCCTGAATCATCTGAAAGTCATTCATACTATCTCCAAAAGCCACAGTATCATCCATACTCATACCGTAATAAAGGCATACTTTTTCCATACCCTCGCCCTTATCCATACCTCTACGAATGATTTCGCCGTTAAAGACAGATGTACTGTCACCATAAGGGTGAACAACAATATTAAACAGTTCTGTAAGTTCCGGTTTTGCTGCTTCCAGATCGTTCAGATCAGTACAGGTGAAGCAAAGCTTATATGCTCCGTTGTGAGGATATGCATCAAATCTCTTGATGTCCAGGCCGCTCTCCATCTCTCTCTGCATACGGATCAATTCGGAATTTAAAGAATCTGCTTCCTGTCTCTTCAGCAGTTCTTCCATTGCTGTATCGGTATAAATGCCTTCAGGGCTTTCAATACGGCAGAATATGTGATTTTTATGGAATACATCTATGCAGTATTGTACCAGACTTTCGTCCATTAAGCAATCAAAAATTACATTTCCATCTGCTTCCACATGGCTTCCCGCGCTGGCCACGATTCCGTCAAATCCGCAGTCGAGGATTTCCTGTCCGATAATCGGCATATTTCGTCCTGTACAGATAAACACCTTATGACCATTTTTTCTCGCCAGACGAATTGCTTCCTTTACCTTTTCGGAAGGCTTTCCAAGAGCCTCAACCAATGTTCCGTCAATATCCAGAAATATGATTTTTTTCTTTGTATCCATAATGTTCTCCTAGTTTATTTATTTTACAGTAATCAGTTTTTCCAGTTGCTTTACTGCTCCTGTTTTCTCTATATGCAGTTCGTCATACTCATCAGAATTGCACAGCAGAACCGCAGTAGTGATATCATACCCAGCAGCTTTAATTTTATCATCCTCAAAGCGAATCAGAAGATCTCCGGCTTTTACGGCATCGCCTTCTTCTACATAAGCCTCAAAATGCTCTCCTTCAAGCTCTACAGTATTGATACCGACATGAATCAACAATTCCATTCCATCTGCTGATGCCAATCCTACAGCATGTTTCGTGTCAAAAATACTGCTGATCGTGCCATCAAAAGGTGCGCGAACCTCATTTACAAAGGGAACAATGCCTACGCCATCCCCCAGAACGCCAGCTGCAAATGTTTCATCATCAATTTCATTTCTCGCAATTACGATACCCTCCATCGGAGAATATACCGTTTTTGCTTCACATTTAAGCTCCGGTAAATTTTCTGACCTTCCAACGGTCTTTTCATCTGTCTTTATATCTGCTGCTTTTACATCGGAAGCCTTACTGCCGCCTGTCTTTAAAGCAGGCTTTCCATCTTCCTCTTCTTCATGCCAGATTGCCCAGCAGACTGCAAAGGATACAACAAAAGAAATCAGAAGTACAAGTGCGTACTGAAGTGTACAATTTGTAGTAATCAAAAATCCAGGAATACCGGTTACGCCATTTGCAGTTGCGCCAACTCCCATAACAGCTCCGACTGCAGCGCCAATCGCACCACCTGCCATACCGGCAATCAGAGGTTTCATCATACGAAGATTTACGCCGAAAATAGCCGGTTCCGTAATACCAAGAGAAGCTGAGATTGCAGAAGGAATCGCAATCGTCTTTGTCTTTGCTTTTTTACATTTTAAAGCAACTGCAAGACAGGCCGCACACTGCGCAAAGTTTGCTGCTGATGCAACAGGCATCCATGTATTCAAGCCTACATTTGACAACATACCAAGCTCAATTACATTATACATATGATGCAAACCACAGACAACCGTAAGCGGATAAATAGCACCCATGATAAAAGCGCCAATGCCAAACGGAAGTGCAATCAGGTTTTCAGCTGCGCCCAGCACATAATTTTCAACGGTTGCAAATACGGGGCCGATTATGATCAGGGTTGTAAAAGAGGTTATCAAAACTGTTACCAGCGGAGTTACAAATAAATCAATTACCTCCGGTACATGTTTGTGCAGCCACGCTTCTACCTTCGACATCAGAAATACTGCAATCACAACTGGAATAACATGTCCCTGGTAACCCACCTGGCGGATTGTAACTATATCACCAATCAGATGCCACACAGGAATTTCACCCTCATAACTGCTAACTGCCCATGCATTGATCAAATTAGAATGGATCATCAAAAGACCAATTACTGCGCCAAGGAAAATATTTCCACCAAATACCCTCGCTGCGGATACTGCTACCAAAACCGGCAGATATGCAAATGCGGTATTCGCAATCATATCAAGAACTGCAAACCAATCGCTCGCTGCAAATGTGGGAATCGCCTTTGCCAGCGCCTCAACCAGACCCATCATCAAACCGGTTGCTACGATTGCCGGCAGAATGGGCACAAATACATCGCCAATTGCTTTAATTGTCCGCTTGAAAATATTCTGTTTAGCCGCTGCTGCTGCTTTTACCTCATCCTTTGTTGCCGCTGTCAGACCTGACACAGCAAGAAATTCATCATAAACTTTATTTACAGTACCTGTGCCCAGGATAACCTGCAGCTGACCTGAGGCGAAGAAGACTCCCTTTACTCCATCAACATCTTCAATCGCCTTTGCATCGCACTTCTCATTATCAGCAATAACCAGACGAAGTCTCGTAGCACAATGAGCCGCTGAAACCAGATTTTCACGCTCACCAACAAGCGTATAAATTTCCTTTGCTATCTTTGCATAATCCATAGTGTTCTCCTTCTTTTTTCTGTATCTCTCTAAGTTAAAAAGGTCCAAACGAAAACTTTATTTTGTAATCGTTTACATCTGTATTTTTATTATAATCCAATTTTTTACACCTGTAAATAGCATTTTTCCCAATTTTTAAGATTTATTTTTATCTAGTTTTTGGATATCTGTTTTTTTCGCTCTGTTTTAATATACACATTTTGTAATCGTTTACATTTTAATCATCTGAAATATCAAGCTTTTTTGTTGTTTCTGCCAAAAGCATTTTCGCAATACCGGCGAAAAAATAAACAGGCGGGAATAAGGAATTCTTTGGCAGCAATCGGTTATCCATAACCATATTGCCAGAGAATTCCTTATTCCCACCCGCAGGCATTTCTTTAAAAGATAGTTTTTTTAAATTTTAATATCGTAAATCCTTAAAAGCATTAAAGGATGGCGCTAAAACTTAAAAGCTTCAATCTCCTGTACTGCCCCGCAGCATCAGCTCATATCCCAGCTTCAGCTCCCGGTTCATGATTCCATCCTTCTGATTGCGAATCAGATCAATCAGTATCGAAGCCGCCTCCCGCCCGCTCGAACGGTAGTAATAATCCGCTGTGGTCAGCTGCGGTTCGATAATATCTGATTTCTGATCATGTCCGATTCCGGTTATCCGAACCTGATCCGGTACCGAAATCCCATGCTCCCGTAAATACATCATCGCTCCCACCGCTATCGAATCCGTGGAACAAAAAACCGCATCTACATCCTGAAAACGACTGTAAATACGTTTCATACAATTGTAACCGGACGAAAGGGAGAACTCAGCTTCCTCACTTATCAGCCGTTCCATTGGATAATGACGCATTTCAAGCGCATCCAGCATTCCCTTCCGCCGTGCCATGCCAACGGCCAGATCCTTATCGGTCACTCCAATGTAAGCAAATCGTTTAACCGGCTTGCTTAGCAGACATTCCGTCAGCTCATAGGCTGCATGATAATCATCGAAACACACACTGGAAAATCCCTGAACGCTCTGCCCAAGAATGACCACCGGTATTTTAAATGTTTTTAACACTTCAATATGCTCTCGCGTTACAGTCGTGCCGAAAAAGATAAGACCTGCCATCTCCCGGTTTTTAAACAGATCCAGAAAACGCAGTTCCCGCTCCATTGACTGATCGGCGTTGCCCAGAAGCACTTCATAACCGTTTTTATCAAAAACCTCCGTAAGTCCCGCCACCATCCGCGAAACGGATTCCGAATTAATCTTAGGCACCACAACTCCAATATAGCTGCTCTGACCTGTTCGCATCATTCTGGCTGAAGCAGAAGGCTTATATCCTGTCTCTTCAATCACCCGGCGGATTTTTGCACTGGTTTTCTCACTGATGCTTCCCCCATTCAGATACCGGGAAACAGTCGCATTGGAAACCCCCGCCATTTTTGCAATCTCATTAATGTTCATCTATATTCCTGTTCTTCTTTTATAGCATTTTATAACATTGCTGACTCCAGCACTGTCAGCATATCTGCAGCTTTTTATGATTGCTCACTCCAGCACTGTCAGTAATATCCAACTCATCACATTTAAATACAAAATCTGACAGAACCGTGACGATTGTTAATCGATGTTACGTTATACTCGCCGCCGTATTCTCCATCAAGAGTCCATTTGATCTTCTCATCCGAGCAGACCTTCAGCCGTTTGGTCTTAAAATAATACAGCATTTTGGAATTCCAGTTCTTCATTACAAAAGAAGTCAGTGCATCGTTAATTTCCAGCACTGATTTCGGATATTTTACCAGAAGCACTTCAAACAGTCCATCCGTCAGATCCGCTTCTCCGTTATACAGATTACTGAATCCCGCAACCCGTTCAGAATTTGTAATCAGTCCGACCAGAAACTCGTCCTCAATCACCTGGTCATCATATGATATGGTTGCTTTAATCGGCTTAATAGAAGCCAGATGATTCAAAGCACTTACCACATATGCCTGATGTCCAAGTACATTTTTAAAGGACTGCGGCGTACTGTAGGTTACATCTGTAAACATGCCAAAAGCCGCTGTATAAAGAAAAGAACTGTCATTTAACACACCGCTGTCCAGATTGATCACATTGTCACTGATCGCTCTTTTTGCACTTTCCATCACATCTCCGCCCAGACCGAAATTAGATGCAAAATCATTGGTAGAGCCGCATGGAATATACCCAAGCAGAGTCCTGTAATCGCACGCATCCCGCAGGCCTGAGACGACCTCATTGATCGTTCCGTCTCCTCCCGCACATACAATCCGATCAAACCGCTGGCTGTTGGCCCTTACATATTCCGCTGCATGTCCCTGATACTGTGTGATCAATACAGAAACCTCCAGACCTTCCTTACAATACAGGTTCAAAATGTCAATCATATAGTCTGTAATCGTTCTCTTTCCCGAAACGGGATTTACAATAAAAAGCAGTCTCGTAACCATATCCCCCTCATCCTCCATATTGTTTTGTTATACAGTATAATTTCCCACGTATTATACAAAAAAGCACCATTTCAGGTGCTTAATAGTATATACATTTTTGAAGGAAAGTGCAAGCGCTGTCACACACCAACTTCATCTGTCAAGTTTCATATAAGCCTTATAAAGCGTACTGTCGGTATTTTCCTCAATTTTTTTATAAACCGAAGCTGCTGCTTCTTTCTGTTGTCTCTTCAGTTCATCGGACAATTTTATAATTTTCGTTCCGCTTTCTTCTATAATTTTAATACGGTCAGCAATACGGGAATCCGATGTGTTTCGGGCATATTTTACAGCTGTCAACGCAGCCTCTTCCATAATTTTCTGCTGACTTTCAGATAATTTTTGATAAAACTCGTCGTTTACCACTAAAGATATTAAATGCGGCAGATGATTCGTTTCAATTATGTAATCCTGCTGCTCATACAGACGATTGGAAACAATTACTTCATAAGGATTCTCCTGTGCATCAATCGTATTTTGCTGCAGACCGATATATACTTCACTAAAACTCATCGGGGTTGGATTCGACTTTAAAGCTTTCCAGAATTCCAGATGATAGGGATTTTCCATTGTCCGGATTTTCTGACCTTTAAAATCTGAAAATTTCTGCACATTTTTGTTGCTGCTCATCACACGGAAGCCCTGATCTGCCATTCCCAGAAGTTTGTATCCTCCTTTTTCGTAAACCTTTTGAACAAGAGAATAAAAATCCTTATCATCCAGCTTTTTACGGCATTCCTCTAAAGTATCAAATACACAAGGCAGATCAAAAATTGACAGTTCCGGCATAAAAGTCACCTGTGGAGCCGTATTTTGAACAACAAACGGAATATCACCGTCCCGACAGCTTTCCAGAAGCTCCCGATCACCCCCTAAAGTGCTGTTGGGATATACCTGGATTTTCATAGCGCCATCGCTGAGCCTTTTCACCTCTTCCGTAAATTTTTCCGCAAAAATATGTGTTACTGTATCCTCCGGACTTGCAGTTGCAAGCGGCCATGCATATCGCTGTTCTTTCTTTATTTCTGAATCTCCATTTTGAAACCCTTTAGATTTTTTACTCGAATTTTCCCCCGTACATCCGAAAATTGAAACAGAAAGTAAAAGACAGCAGATCAACATGCGCAGGATTTGTTTTGTTTTTTGTCCGCACATAAACCTTCCCCCTCGTTAAAATGACTCAGTTTATAAAAAAAACAATGTAATCTCAGGTACAAAAGTAATCAAAAGAAGTGCTCCCAGGAAAAATGCAATCATCGGCATCGCCTTTCCGGCAATTTCCATAACCGGAACATCTGTCAGCGAACTGGCAACAAACAGATTCACCCCAATCGGCGGCGTTACAAATCCAATCGCCAGATTCACCACCATAATGACACCAAAATGTACCGGATCAACACCAATCGAAGTGATTACAGGCATCAGAATCGGTGTCAGAATTAAAATAGCGGGAGTTGTGTCCATCACCATACCTACAAGCAAAAGAAAAATATTTACCACAATAAGAATCAGCGTCGGATTTGAAAAATTACTCAAAATAAAGCTGCTGACAGACTGAGGAATCTGCATTAAAGTAAGAACTCTGGAAAATGCTGTTGAGGCAGCCAGAATAAACAGAATCGGAGTAAATGTCCGAATTGATTCTACCGCAATTGCCCAAATTTCCTGCAGCCGAATACTCTTATAAACAAACAGACTGACGATCAGTGCGTAAAATACTGAAATAACCGCCGCCTCCGTAGGAGAAGCCACGCCGGAATAAATGCATCCTAAAATGATAACCGGGCTTAACAGTGCAAAGAAACTTTCTTTTAAAACACAGAACAGACCTTTTTTACGAAGTGTCAGAACCGCCGCGCGTATTTTCTCTTTATCCTCACCATAACGCCTGCAGTGATAAATCGCATATACCATTAGCAGAAGCCCAATTAAAATCCCGGGAATAATTCCCGCCAGAAACAGATCGCTTACAGAAGCTCCCGATGCCATTCCAAACATAATAAAAGGAATACTGGGTGGTATAATCACGCCAAGTCCGCCTGCTACCGCCACAATTGCAGTGGAAAACACCTTATCATACCCAAGTTCCACCAGAATCGGAATCGTCATACTCCCCACTGCTGCCACTGTCGCAGGCGCCGAACCGGAAATAGCTCCATAAAACAAACAGGTCACGATCACAGCGCAGGGCATCCCTGCTGTCAGATTTCCCATGAAATATGCAAATACATCAAACAGTTTTCTTGAAATCCCACCCTTTGCCATTACAATTCCGGAAAGAACAAACATCGGAACTGCCAGCAGCGGAAAGCTGTCAAGACCGCCAAACATAGAACGAATAATGTATTTAGCGCTAACCGTAAAGGAAGGGTCAAATACTCCCGGAAGAACAGAAGCAATTCCTAAGGAAATTGATACAGGAATTGCAATGATCAGACAAATTACAAATAAAATAAATACAATTGCTGCAGACATTTCTACCCCCTTCTTTTTTCTCGAACTGTACGAAATTCAATGATCCATCTCTGTGCAATCCGAAATGCGACCAGGATAAAAGACACAAATGGAGCTGCCTGCACGTAGTACATCGGAATGGAACAGGCCGGGCTGACCTGTCCGCTTTCTGCCGCAGACATCATGTAAGAAAACGCAAAAGGAATCAGATAAATGAAAAAAATCAGTTCAAACGTATGATTGACCACCTTAAACAATGCCCGCCCTCTTTTTGGAAAAAGTGCTACAAACTGTTCGATTTTTATGGAAATACATTTTTTACTGCAATAGCTGACGCTTAGAAAACCTGACCATATGAACAGATACCTGGTCAGTTCCTCTGACCAGGTTAACGACATCCCTAACACATATCTGGAAAAAACCTGAATTCCCATAATCAGGGTCATCAACATCAGAAACAGCACCAGAAAAAATTCTTCCAGATTGTTATCCAGCCATCGTATTATTTTTCGCATCTAAACCTCTCCCTTTGCGTTCTCTCTGACGTTATCCCCAAAACTGCTGCAAAACTTTGTTACTTTTACAAATTTTATTGTTTTTACAAATCTTTGTTTTTTACAGACTCTTATGAAGCAAATTTAAAATGGTATTTAAATCCTTTACACCCATCTGTCCCGGTGCAGATGCCTTTTTTGCAGCGCCAAATGTCAGGGCAGAACCAAATACTTCACCACAAAGTCTGCTGATAACACCGGTTCCTGCCATAGACATGGTAATGATCGGTCTGTCTGCATATTCGGAATACATTTCCTCTGTAGCTGCAAGCAGCGTCAGCACATCTTTTTTGTTCTGAGGCATTACCGCTATTTTGGGAATATCCGCATCCAGCTCCTGCATTTTACGCAGACGGCTTACAATTTCATCTTTATCAGGAGTTTTAAAGAAGTCATGATTGGAAGCAACCACTTTTACGCCGCAGGCATGAGCGCCTTCAATAATTTCTTTTACGATCTCATCCCCGGTGAATACTTCCACATCCACTAAATCTACATAACCGGTCTGCGCTGCTTTGATATTCAGCTCTGCATAAGCCTGTGCTTCGATTGCCTTCTCGCCGCCTTCCTTTGAAGTACGGAATGTCATCAGCAAAGGAGTTTCTCCCAGCACTTCACGAAGCTCTTTCAGTACGTCTTTTACTTTATCAAAATCAAACACGCCTTCAAACCAGTCCACGCGCCACTCGACTACATCTACAGGAATATCTGCAAATGTTTTTGCTTCATTTATAATATCATCTTTTGTCACGCCAACAATCGGGACACAAATTTTCGGAATACCTTCTCCGATTACAGTATTTCTAATTTTTACGGCTCTCATTCTATTTCAATCCTTTCTCAAAGCTGACAGTATCCCTTTACTGCTTTGCTGCTTCCACCATTTTAGCATAACGCATATTAACAAACAATGCTAATAATACACCAATTACAGTCAGTATAATATTCATCATCAGAACTGCAGAAGCACTCATGCTGCCTGCCGCACTTAAAATAGTGTAATTCGACAAACTGGAAGCAATCATAACAATACTTGTAATCGTTCCCTTAATTTTCGGGAAAAGCTCATTTACAGTTGCTGTTACCAGCTGCAGTACACCGCCTGCGGCAAAGAAGCCTACCATAAAAGCTCCGAAAAGGCAGATTTCAGGTGTTCTGATCATGTATACAAGAAGCATACTAACTGCTGCTACCGCCGGATAAATAAAGATAAATCTTACCTGTTTAATCTTTGTAGTTAAAAAACTGGTGATGATCAGTGCAAGCATAGTTCCGCCAGAATACCAGGTCTGCATATTGGAAACCTCATTTCCCATACCCGCAATCTCTTTTCCGAAGGTCTGTGCACAGTTCAGCCACAGCTGAAAAGTTGCTGTACTGGTAAATCCGATTAAAATCAATACAATGCTTTCCATTGAGAAGTTAGCATTTTTAATATTCTGAAGCAGTGATTCTTTCTTTCCACTTTCGGAATCAGTCGGCAAAGGAGCAAAAATGATCAATACACCAAGGACACCGATTGCTGCAGCACAAACCAACGCCAGAGTTCCGTATGACATTGCAGAACCTGCTGCCATTCCCAGGAAAAACGGCATCATAAGCTGGGAAATAGAAATAAAGAATTTGATTCCCATCGTTGCAATACCAGTATAATTATAGAAAATTTCACCTACTGCAGGATAAATGGCAGTATCCAGGAATGAATTGGCCAGACCGCCCATTACAGCTGCAATATAAGCAACCGTCATATTCGGTGAAAATGCAATTCCTACAAAGAAAATCGCATACGATGCTGCTCCGATCACAGATGAAATCCGACGTCCCAGCTTATCAGATAAAGGTCCCGCAACAGGCAGTGAAATTAAACGTCCTAATCCCAGCGCCGCAGCAACCATTGTAACCTTTCCAACATCATCAAGTGTCAGTCCCCACTGTTTTGCCAGCATTTCTTTTACAACCTGCTGTCCCAGAATCGAGCAGCCGATACCATGGATAAAATAGTTCAAGTACAAAATCAATGCACTGACTGTATATTTTTTATTCATAATCTCCTCCAAAATTTCTCCTATCTTTTACCTTTTGTTTTCTATCACGATTTTCCAGAACGATTCGCTGCTGCCTATTCTCCATATTTAATGTTGAGAACATCTTTCATATACTCAATCGGCATCGGCTGACCGGTCCACAGTTCAAAAGCGGCAGATCCCTGGAAGAGCATCATACCCAGACCATTCATATATTTACAGCCAACTTCCCTTGCCATTTCCAGCAGAGCAGTTCTTCTGGGTGCATATACAATATCAATTACGATCAGGTCTGATCTCAGGAAAGATTTATCAGGAATATAAGTCTGTCCTTCCAGAGGTTTCATTCCCATACCCGTTGCATTGGTAAATGTATAGCTGGAAGCAATTTCTTCCTTTAATTTATCCAGATCTGCAAGATCATATAAAACAGCCTTACAATCCGTTTTAGAATTAATTTTTTCAACTGTCTTCTCTGCATTTTCCCAGAATTTATCTTTTCTGTTAAAGATAGAAATTTCAGCAACGCCATCCAGAGCCGCCTGAATTTCAATTGCAGTTGCAGCGCCTCCTGCACCAACAATCGTCATTTTCTTACCGATTACATCAATATTATTATCCTTCAGAGCAGCCATGTAGCCAATACCGTCTGTAATATGTCCTGTCAGAACACCATCTTCATTTACAATCGTGTTCACTGCACCGCAAAGCTCTGCAGCCGGTGAAAGCTTGTCAAGATATTTATGTACCACTGTTTTATTCGGCATAGAAACATTGGAACCTTTCATTTTTAATGCGCGCAGTCCCTTTACCGCATCTTCGAGTGTATCATTATCTACCTCAAATGCCAGATATGCATAATCAAGTCCCAGTTTTGCAAATGCCTCGTTGTGCATCGCGGGTGAACTGGAATGTCTGATCGGGTATGCCATTAAACCAATTAATTCTGTATGTCCTGTAATTCTCTCTGCCATAATATAGCTCTCCTTTTTTTAAACGTTTTTTAATTGCTTTTCAATTACTGTTCAATTACTG
>JAUNPP010000091.1 GCA_030536685.1 Lachnospiraceae bacterium | reverse complement strand
TAGAAAGCAATAAATCGGAAAGGGGTGTGTAAAAATGTTAAACCTGATCATTGATGGCATGGAAGAACGGTGCGTGGAGGGAACAACGTATCTGGAGCTGGCAAAGCGTTATCAGAAAAATTATGAGCATGCGATTTTGCTTGCGGAAAACAACGGTTATTTAAAGGAATTGAATAAAACGGTAGAATGTGAAGGGGAAATCACATTTCTGACGGCAGAGAGTGCAGCGGGAATGAACACGTATCACAGAAGTGTGCTGTTTCTGTTTTTAAAATCGCTGTATCAGACGGCAGGCCATGAAAATGTAAAAAATGTCAGGGTACATTTTTCCGTGCTGAAGGGGCTGCTTCTGGAAATTGACGCTGCGGTACCGGTGAATCAGGAGCTGCTTGAAAAAATCAAGCTTCAGATGCGGGAAATCGTGGAACAGAATCTTCCAATCGTAAAGCGAAATATGCCCACCAGAGAGGCGATTCAGATATTTGCCTCCCATGGTATGTATGATAAGGAGAGGCTTTTCAGCTTTCGCCGTTCCTCCACGGTCAATGTGTACCGTCTGGAAGATTTTGAAGATTATTTCTACGGATATATGGTACCTGACTCCGGCTATCTGAAATATTTTGATTTGTGCATGTATGAGGATTATGTAATCCTGCAGCTGCCGGATCAGAGCGCACCGGAGAAAATCCCTGATTTTATTCCGCAGCCGAAGCTCTATTCTGCCCTGCTGCATTCTGTCAGCTGGCGTAAAATGCTTGGGGTGAATACCGTGGGAGATTTAAATGCAATCGTTGCCAGCGGCAAAATTACGGAGCTGATCCTCGTACAGGAGGCGCTTCAGGAAAAACGCCTGGCTGCGATAGCGGAGGAGATCTCAAAACGTCCGGAAGTAAAATTCATCATGATTGCAGGGCCTTCTTCTTCCGGTAAAACCACTACCAGCAGGCGTCTCGGAATCCAGCTGAAGGCGCACGGTCTGCGGCCTCATCCGATTTCTGTAGACAATTATTTTGTGGAGCGGGAAAAATCGCCCCGGGATGCAAAAGGAGAGTATAATTTTGAATGTCTGGAGGCGCTGGATCTGGAGCTTTTCAATCAGGATATGTGTGCTTTGCTCGAGGGAAAGGAGATAGAGCTTCCAACCTACAACTTTGTAAGCGGCAAGCGGGAATATAAAGGCGAGAAGCTGAAAATGGGGCGTGAAGATGTTCTGGTAATCGAAGGAATCCATGCTCTGAATGACGCGATGTCCTATAAGCTTCCGAAGGAAAGCAAGTTCCGCATTTATCTGAGTGCGTTAACGCAGTTAAATATCGATGAGCATAACCGTATTCCCACTACCGACGGGCGTCTGATAAGGCGTATGGTGAGGGATGCCAGAACAAGAGGAACCTCCGCGCAGGAAACAATCCGCCGCTGGGCATCTGTCCGCGCCGGGGAAGAAAGCAATATTTTTCCCTTCCAGGAGGATGCGGATGTGATCTTTGATTCTTCGCTGATTTATGAACTGGCAGTGCTAAAAGCCTACGCAGAACCGCTGCTGTTCCAGATTCCCCCTCAGAGTCCCGAAGGAGCAGAAGCCAGAAGGCTGTTGAAATTCTTTGATTATTTTCTTAGCGTAGGCAGCGAAAATATACCGATCAATTCTATTTTGCGTGAATTTGTCGGCGGAAGCTGTTTTGATGTATAACAACGGTAAAAAGAGCTCATTTACATTCGGGAAAATTACCGAAATTTACGCAGAGGAGATTTTAAAAAAAAACAAAATGACGTTTTTTATAAAACGCTCGCATTTCTTCCCAAAATATGGTAAATATAAAATGTAGTTCTTTTACGATACTATAGTGTGCCAACAGCTTTGCTTCCATATCGCTATCAGAAGATACGTTTTCAGTACCGGCTGATATACTGGCAGCATCTGTTCAGACTAATTCAAGCAAAAAAGGAGTCAAAAGAGATGAGAAAGACTTATACAGGAAAAACAAAAGACGTTTATGCATTAGACAATGGCAATGTACTGCTGAAATTCAAAGATGATTGCACCGGAAAAGACGGAAAGTTCGATCCCGGCGAAAATGCAGTTGGACTGACCATTGAAGGAATCGGTAAAGAAAACCTGAAAACCTCCATCCACTACTTTGAACTGCTGAAGGCAGCAGGTGTAAAAACCCACTACGTAAGCGCTGATGTAGAAAATGCAACTATGGAAGTTCTTCCTGCAACTGTTTTTGGAAAAGGTCTGGAAGTAATCTGCCGTTTAGTAGCAACAGGAAGCTTTATCCGCCGCTACGGTGCATATATTGAAGATGGTACAAAGCTCGAAGGCGGTTATGTAGAAACTACTTTCAAGGATGATGAAAAGGGCGATCCGCTGGTAACAAAGGATGCTTTAGCAGCTCTTGGCGTTATGAGTCCCGAAATGTATGACAGCATGAAAGCTCAGACACTGGCAATCACCAAGGTTGTAGCAGATGACCTGGCTAAAAAGGGTATGGAACTGTACGACATCAAATTTGAATTTGGCTACAGCAAAGATGGCGAAGTTATCCTGATCGATGAGATTGCAAGCGGAAACATGAGAGTGTACAAAGACGGCAAGATCGTAGATCCCATGGATTTAACCGCTCTGATTTTAGCTTAATTACAGGTGAAGCTTATTCTGGAATACGATAAGATTTCCACTTCTGTAAGCGGGAAGTACTAAAAAGCCTGTATTGGAAGAAAAGAAGCAGCAGGCCACAGAACCCAAAAGTTCTGCGGCCTGCTGCTTTTTTTCAGACGTTGTGGAAAAGTTTTCAGAAACTTTTAAAATTACTTTTTATAATTCACATCATATTTGCTTGGGATTCGTTCTCTCCCTTGTAATTCCTGTGGAATAATTTCATTTTTATATGCTGCCTTGTATTCTTCGATTACAGCTTGGCTGCTTTCTGCCTCAATTCCATCAATCAAATGAACCATACTTTCAGGACGTGCAGATATTAAAGTTTCTCCGGGTATATCATTTCGTGCATTCGACATTAAAATATAATAGTCGCCCTCTTTAAGCAAGGATCCGCCATTCAAAAGAGTATAGCTTTCTCCATCTTCATTCAACCCTCCATATTGCATGAACTCGATTGGCCGATCTGTAATCAGAGAACCTTTAATATTTTCCAAAACTTCAATTTCATAAACCGTATAAGGGGTATAAAATACTTTTGTTTCCGTTGCACTAACTTCTGATACAATAGGTTTTGTATGTTCCGTTCTTAATTTTTTGTTTACTTTAGCTATGCAGGCATAATCATAGGCTCCGATCGCACGTTCAGGGGTTGAAATTTCAAATGCGTATAGCCCATGAGAAGTATACACAGGAAGTTCGTTATTCTTTTGTACACTTCTCCACCAAAAAATGAATCCGGATATTACAACCAATACAATTGCCAGAATGATCCATGTAGTAGTTTTTTTTGCTTTCATAGTGATTTTCCCTCCTTCGTGAGCGCACTAATCGCAATTGAATTACCGAGGATTTCCACTTATTATCCTAAACCAAAAACAACAAAACAACCCTCTATTCAACTGTCTTTACATTCTCATTCTCCTTGTGGAAAAAACAATACACACTGTCTGCTGCCTTCTTATTCATACCCGGAATTGCCGCCAGTTCCTCCTCTGATGCATTGCGGATTGCTTCCAGCGAGTCAAAATTTTTCATCAGCGCCTTGCGGCGTGTGGGGCCGATGCCTTCAATTTCATCCAGAATGGAGTGCACCTGCGATTTGCCGCGCAGGCTGCGGTGGTATTCAATTGCAAAGCGATGTGCTTCATCCTGAATCCGGGTGATCAGGCGAAAGCCCTCGGAATGCGTGTCAATGTCAATTTCTACATTATTAAAATACAGACCTCGGGTGTTATGATGATCGTCCTTTACCATGCCGCATACAGGAATCGCAAGATTGAGCTCCTGCAGTACGGAAAGCGCAATGTTAACCTGGCCGCGTCCGCCGTCCATCATCAGCAGATCCGGAAAACGGCTGAAGCTGGTCATCGAGGCTTCGCTGCCTGCGCTCTGCTCTTCCAGGCCGTGGGTGAACCTTCTTGTCAGCACTTCGCGCATGGAAGCGTAGTCATCAGGGCCGGAAACGGAGCGAATCCTGAATTTCCGGTAATCGCTGCGCTTTGATTTGCCATCTTCAAATACGACCATTGAGCCGACGGACTCAAAACCGCTGATATTGGAAATATCAAATGCTTCCATACGATGGATCGTGGCAAGTCCCAGAAGCTTTGCGATTTGTGCGCAGGCTCCGAGGGTGCGTTCTTCCTCTCTGCGGGCCTTTTCCCTGCCCTGTGCCAGTACCAGATGCGCATTTTTGCTGGCAAGCGCTATCAAGCGCGCTTTTTCACCTTTTACGGGAACCTGACAAACTACCTTTGCCCCCCGGCGTTCACTCAGCCATTTTTCAACGATCTCACTGTCGGGAATCGGCTCCATTAAAAGCAGCTGCGCAGGAATATACGGTGTGCCGGCATAAAACTGCTTTACAAATTCATTCAGAATCTGCGAGGTGGAATCTCCTTCGCCTGCTGTCAGCCGGAAATGGTCTCGCCCGATCATCTGCCCGTCTCTTACAAAGAAAACCTGTACGACCGCATCATATCCTTCGGCTGCAATTGCAATAATATCGCGATCCTCATGCTGGTTTGTCGCATTGATCTTCTGCTTTTCTTTAATTTTCTGCACGGAAAACAAAAGGTCGCGTACCTGAGCAGCCTGTTCAAAATCCATATTTTCCGAGGCTTCCTGCATTCGTTTCTTTAAAACGGTTTCAACAACCTTATAATTGCGTCCCTCCAGAAAATCCAGCGCCTGCGCGATCTGTTTGTGGTACTCCTCCCTGGAAACCGTTCCCTGACAGGGGGCGCTGCACTGCCCAAGGTGGTGGTTCAGACACGGACGCTGCCCCGTCCAGGTTCCGTCAAGCGTTTTATGACAGGTGCGGATCTGAAACAGCTTATGCAGCAGATCAATCGTATTTTTAACCGATTCCGCGCTGGTGTAGGGACCGAAATACCGCGCCTTATCTTTTTTTCGGTCTCTGGAAAATAAAATCCGGGGATACGGCTCATGAACGGTCACCTTAATATACGGATAGGTTTTATCATCCTTCAGCATCGTATTGTAGCGCGGGCGGTGCTCCTTGATCAGATTATTTTCCAGAACCAGCGCTTCCAGCTCAGAATCTGTCAGAATGTATTCAAACCAGCGGATATTGGAAACCATCCGAAGAATCTTCGGGGATTTATTGCGGTTGCTCTGGAAATACTGGCGAACCCGGTTTTTCAGGCTGATCGCTTTTCCAACATAAATAATTTCGTCTTTTTCATTATGCATCAAATAAACACCGGGATTATCCGGCAGTTTTTTCAGTTCTTCCTGAATATCAAAAAAATCCATGATTTAGATCATCTCCGTAGAAAAAATATAAAACGTACAGCGATTGTCTGTATCATTTTACATAGTGTAACATAGAAGAAGCAGTAAAAACAGTGGAATGGAAAATTTTTATATCGTAGAAAAAAGATTTATCTTATGGTATAATCGGATAAGCAGATATTGGTGTATTTCACCTAAAAAAGACATAAAATTTACGATTTGTATGAACAAAATAACAATAAAAAACGATTTGTTCGATAATTATTTGCGAAAATGAAAAAGGAGAGAAGATATGGATACAGCGCTATTTACATCGGACGCGGCGATTCTTGTGTATGAAATACTGGCTATTTTCGTGCTGATACTTTTGATTCGAATGTTGAGGAAAAAGCAGAAAATGCAGATTGAAAAAAAGCTTCAGGAAGAGCAGGTTCAAAAAGAGCAGGAACTGCTGCAGCAGTTAGGTAACAAAAAGCATAAAAAGTAAAGGAGTAACAAACGATGAGTATTGTTCTTTCGGTCTATTCCCCCAAGGCATTTAAAGAATTCCTTCTTCCTTCTATTAATAATGCAGATTATTCAATCGTGCTGCAGAAGGAATATTTTGATCTGAAGGAAGATCTTGTGCTGCTTCTGGAAATTCTGGAGAATCAGTGGCGTGTCAGAAAAGACCTTAATTATACGGTGGAAAAAGAGTTTGAAGATTATTGCGGTCATCCGATAAAAGACAGAGACCTGCTGAAGGTATTTACCAGTCATAAGGAACAGATCTCCATTATTGTAAAAGAGGTGGAATCCGTTTTTCACAGCTATGAAAAGTTCAGCCTTGAAAATCTGGAAGCTGTTACGATTGGAAAAAACGAAGAAAATGATATCATATACAATTATCTGAAGCTGGTTTCAGGTGAACATGTAGTGATTCGGAGATCAGGAAATTCGTTTAAGATTATTAATAAAAGTCTTAATGGAACGTATGTAAATTCAGTGCGGATCGATACGGAGACTGAATTGCAATTCGGAGATTATATCAATATCATGGGTCTTCATCTCATTTATCTGGGAGAGATCCTGGCGGTGGATCTGCGGGGAAAAGAGGTGCGCATTAACCGCAAAAAGCTCAGATCCTATAAGGAAAATACGGAAAAGACAGTGCTTTTGCGGACAGTGGAAAAAAAGTCCGGAGGCAAGAAGATTTATCATCGTTCACCGAGAAGCTATGAAAAGCTTGAAACCGGAAGTGTGGAGATTGAAGCTCCGCCGGAGCCGTTAAAGACAAAGATGCAGCCTCTTTTTCTGACGCTGGGTCCATCGGTAACGATGGCGCTGCCTATGCTTCTGGGCTGCATGATGATGATCTATGCTTCCCAGATTGACGGCGGCAGTTCACTTTATATGTATTCTGGTCTGGTAATGGCAGTATCCTCGGCAGCAATCGGAGTTGCCTGGGCAATGATCAACATCCGCCACCAGAAAAAGGAGGAGCGGGAGACTGAAGAGCTTCGTTTTCAGGCATATAGTCAGTACCTGGTGGAAAAGGCAGATCAGATTAAGGAAAAGTATGACAATACGGTTCGGATGCTGGAAGACATGTATCCACCCGCAGAACACTGCATTTCCTACGATGAGATGGGCAACGTTTTGTGGAACAGAAACCGAACTCATGAAGATTTCTTAACACACCGTCTGGGAATCGGAGATATTCCTTTTTCCGTAAAGATTGATATTCCGAAAAAACGGTTTCGCTTATTAAAAGACGAACTGGCTGAAAAACCGGAATTTATCCAGAAAAGTTATGAAACCTTATATAATGTGCCTGTGACTTTAAATCTGCGGGAGCATCATCTGATCGGACTTGTGGGCGGAGAGAGCAAACGGGGAGCGATTCAGGTGGCGCAGATTCTGAGTGCGCAGATTGCAGCCAATAATTGCTATACCGATGTGAAAATGGGGTATATTTACAACAAAAATCATTCCGGCGAGAGAAGCTGCTGGGAGTTTGCCAAATGGCTGCCTCATGTATGGTCGGAGGACAAAAAGAACCGTTATATTGCTTCCTGCAAGGAAGAAGCCAGCGATGTATTTTATGAGCTGACCAAGATCTTCAGAGAGAGAAGTGAAATACAGCGAAAAGAGAAACGGGAAATTCCCAAACCCTGTTATGTGATCTTTATTTCAGATCTGTCCATGCTCGAGGGAGAGCTGTTTTCGAAATACGCCTTTGAGGAAAGCACAGAACTGGGTCTTTTCACGGTTTTAATGGCAGAGAGCTGTGAGGAATTACCAAACAACTGTGAATTTATCATACAAAATGACGAAAAATTCCAGGGGATGTATGATGTGTTTGACCGGGAAGAAGAAAAGACAAAAATCAAATTTGATGCTTTGGCTGCTTCAGGGCTGGAAAACTTTGCGCGCAGACTTTCCGGACTTCAGGTTCTGGAGCTGGAGGAGGGCGGAGAAATCCCTGAAAGCCTTACCTTCCTTGAGATGCTTGGGGTAAGTCGTCTGGAGGAAATCCCGGTAAAGGATTTATGGGCTAAAAACCGTACATATGAGAATATCCGCGGACTGGTCGGACAGAAAGCCGGCGGAGTTCCCTGTTATCTGGATGTTCACGAAAAATATCATGGGCCTCACGGCCTGGTTGCCGGAACTACAGGCTCCGGTAAAAGTGAGACGCTTCAGACCTATATGCTGTCGCTGGCGATTCATTACAGCCCGGACGATATCGCATTTTTTATTATCGACTATAAAGGCGGCGGTATGGCGAACCTGTTTGAGGGGCTGCCCCATATGGTAGGACAGATTTCAAACCTGTCGGGAAATCAGGTAAAAAGAGCGATGATTTCCATAAAAAGTGAGAACAGAAGACGGCAGAAGATTTTCAATGAAAATGGCGTAAATAATATCAACAGCTATACGAAATTGTATAAAAACGGTGAGGCAGCTCTGCCGGTTCCGCATTTGTTTATTATCATTGATGAATTTGCAGAGCTGAAACGGGAAGAACCGGAATTTATGAAGGAGCTGATCAGTGTAGCGCAGGTAGGACGAAGTCTGGGTGTTCATATGATTCTTGCGACACAAAAGCCGGGAGGAACTGTAGATGACAACATCTGGAGTAACTCCAAGTTCCGTCTATGTCTTCGGGTACAGGATAAACAGGACAGTAATGATATGCTGCATAAAGCAGACGCAGCGTATATTACACAGGCCGGACGCTGTTACCTGCAGGTGGGAAATGATGAGGTTTATGAACTGTTCCAGTCAGGCTTCAGCGGCGCGCTGTATGACGAAGAGGCAGGCAGCCAGAAAAATGATCTGGCACAGCTGATCTCCGTGACAGGAAAGGTGGAGATGTCGGGAAATACAGCTCGCATATCCCGGAAAAAACAGCCCTCCCATCTGAAAGAAAAAACGCAGCTTGAGGCTGTAAAGGAATATCTGGCAGAGATTGCAGGGGAAAATTACCATCCGCAGCAGTTGTGGATGCCGGTACTCCCCGATACCATCTATCTGGATTCTTTCCCGGAATATAAGGAAAGATGCTTTGCGGACGGAAACTGGAAGAACGACTGTAAAGAGGGCTGCAAAGACTGGTCGATGGAAATTGTTCTCGGAAAGGTGGATGATCCGGAAAATCAGAGGCAGATGCCGCTTACGCTTGATTTTGCCCGCAGCGGACATGTTGCAGTCTGCGGAACGATCGTATCCGGCAAAAGTACGATGCTGCAGACGATGATATATGCGCTGCTTACCGGATATACCCCGAACCAGCTTCATATCTACGGGCTGGATTTCAGCAGTAAAATGATGAGCGCTTTTGCGGATGCTCCGCAGGTAGGCGGTATCATGTATGAAAGTGACCTTGAAAAGATCAGTAAGTTTTTTAACATGATGGAAAGTATTCTAAAAGACCGTAAGGCGCAGTTCAGCGGCGGTAATTACAGTCAGTACATACGGGTTCACGGAGCCGTACTTCCGGCTATTCTGATTTTCATTGACAACTACTCTGGTTTTAAGGAAAAAACTGCTGAAAGATACGAGGACTTTATGATCCGTCTGGCAAAAGAAGGGGTGAATTACGGAATTTATCTGATCGTATCCGGCGCCGGCTTTGGAATGAATGAAATTACACTGAGAGTCGGAGAAAATATGGATACGGTTTTATGTCTGAATCTTCCTGATAAGTTTGCGTATGGCGACATGCTTCACAGCTACCAGTTAGCAGTGCTTCCCGAAAGCGGCATCAAAGGCAGAGGTCTGGCTGTGGTAGAGGGAAGAATTCTGGAATATCAGACTGCTCTTGCGCTGGAGGCGGAAAATGATTATGCGCGCATTGAAGAAATCAGGGCGGTCTGCATGGCGATGAGAGAAAGCTGGCACGGAAAAACAGCCAGAAGAATCCCGGAAATCCCGAAAAAGCCAATCTGGTCTGGTTTCGAGCAGCTGGATGAATTTGAAAAGATGTGTGAGACAAAATCTTATCTTCCTGTTGGATATGATGCGGCAAACGCATCGGTTTATGGAATCAATCTGAGAGACATTTACTGTTATCTGATCTGGGGCGGAGAAAGAACCGGAAAGACCAATTATTTAAAAGTCTGTATTCAGTCCGCACTGAAAAAGCAGAGCCATATCTGTATTATAGATAATGCTGAGAAGGGGCTTCAGGCTTATCAGTATGAAGAATCCGTTTGCTATGCTGCCACAGAGCAGGAGGTTTTTGACTTTTTCAGGGAATTGCTGCCTGAATTTAAGCGAAGAAACCAGATAAAGAATCAGATGCTTCAGGAGGATTATGAGGAAGACGAAATTTATGACAGAATGAGCGAAGAAATTCCTTATTTTATCTTTATTTCCGATTTAAGCTGGTTTGTTTCATTTATTTACAATGCGGAAATGAATATGAGTGATTTCCTGGAAAATATTCTTGCAAAGGGACGGCTGCACAATATTTATTTCATCAGTGAGCTGGCGCTGGAAAAACGGGATCTGGTGACGGGCTATGCAATCTATGAGCTGTTTGCCGGTTATAAAACAGGCATCCATTTTGGCGGAAAGGTTGACAAAAATCCGGTATTAAGCTTTGAATATCTTTCTTATAAGGAAGCAGAAAAGAGCGCAAAAGCAGGAATCGGTCAGATTCCGGGCCCGGAGGAAATGCAGGAAACAAAGCAGGTTGTGGTTCCGCTTGCAAGGAGGTAATTTATGGCATCGGTACTGATATTCGACAGTGATAAAAAAGAATACCGGGTATTGCTTTATCAATCCAGGGACGCAGTGGCACATTGCTCGGAGGATAGTCTGGAGGTCATACCCTGTTTAGACAGTAAAGATGCAGCAGCATTTATCGAACAGAAAGGTCTGCTGGATATGGCTTTTCTGGATGTGACCAAAAAGGAGGGGCTGGAATTATCCAAACAGCTCCGCAGGGCGTATGAATTGTCTGAGCTTCTGGTGATTGCAGATTATTCAGTTTCGCCCATGGAATATATGACGCCGGATATCAGAGCTGCCTCCCTGCTGCTGCGCCCTTTTACAGAAGAACAGAGCAAACCTGTGCTTCAGGCCTTTTTTCAGGCTTTTTACCGCACGCAGAATACGAAAAGTGATGATAAGGTGCTGGTGGTGGAGAACCGACAGGGAAAGGTTACGATTCCATATTCACAGATTTATTACCTTGAGGTACGGGAAAAGAAGGTATTTATCCGTTTAAAGGAAAAGGAGTACAGCAAATATGACACCATGGAAAATATGCTGAAGGATCTGCCGGAGCATTTTCTGCGCTGTCACAGAAGCTTTGTTATAAACAGTGATTATATACGGATGGTGAAGCTGTCTGAGAATACCATTTATCTGGAAGACAATATTATGGTGCCTTTATCCAGAAGCTATAAAGCGGAGATCAAGGAGCATGTAAATCAGTTAAAGGAAAGTCAGGCAAGAGGCTGAAGCAGCTGCGAGGGGGAGGACGAAATGGAAAAAACGGGCTATGAGAGTTTTTATCTGGCTGAAAATGAATTGCTGGTTCTGCTTGCCGGAAAAGGCGTAAAATCCTGGTATGGACTTTCTCTGGGAATAAACAGATATGCGGAAACAGAGTTTTTTGAAAAATGGCTTTATCCTGTTCTGGCAAAGCTTTATCAGAAAGGCTATGTGGACTGGGAAGACGGCATGGTGGCAATCAGAGAGCCGATTGACTCTATGATAAACGGACTTGCAAACGCTGCATTCTGCATGACTGCAGAAAAAGCGGGAAGTCAGAAGAAAATCTGTTATTTTATACCACAGGGAGCTGTCCTGCTGGAAAAAAGCCAAAGAGAAGCAGACATGCTGCGCCTGACCTGTCTTGACAAAGAAGAATTTTTATCCGAACTCTGGGAGGAAGGATATTTTCCGGAAAATGGAGTTTGGGTCGGGGACTGCAGGTTTCATTTTCATGCGGTATCTGACGGAAGACTGGTTGAATCCATAAAGCTTGAGGAAGATGGGCTTTTGACATGGATTGTGCTGGAAGCAGCAGGCGAGTGCAGACGTTTTTCCTATGAGGAGGAATGGTGCAGAAAGAAAATACAGTCATTCTGGATGCGCGGTGCAAAGAAAAAGACAGATTCCTGAAATGGCTGGGAAATGGAGTGAAAAAGATTTATGGTACTGGTAGAGGTCTATGTCCCGGCGGTGGACGAGCATTATGAGTTTATGCTGGATGAATGCGTAATTGTAAGACAGATTGTGGAAGAAATTGCAGAAATGCTTGCCAGAAAGATTAAAAATAAGGTGGAAGGCGATAACGGCGTTTTTATGTTGTGTTCCATGGATCACCAGCGGATTTTAGAGATGGAAAAGACGCTTGCGGATTGCCATATCAAGGATGGAAGCAGACTTTTGCTGGTGTGAGGTTTTTGAATCAGAAGAAAGATCCACGCCGGCAAATCGCCTGAAAATGGTTGAATAGGAAGATAAAAGTGCATTTTATGGAACAAATAAGCTATTTTCATGTATACGTGATATAGTGGAGACATGAAAGGAAAAGCCTATGTATACAGAAATTTCATTGGAGCAATTGAGGTTGTCAGCACAAAGACTGCAGGATTGCGAGAACAAATTAAAAAAAGAATGTGAAGCTCTTGCAGAAACTCAGCAAAAACTGAAATCTATTCAAGAGGCTGGTATACAGGAACTGTCCGTATCGCTTGGAAAGCAGAAAGAACAGCTGTACCGGGAAATGGAAAAGGTTCGGATGCTGAGGATTGCGCTGGAGAAGATCGTATTATTGTATATCCATTGTGAAGAAGACATTCTGGAATCGGGAGAAAGTGAGAAAAAAACATTTCCGTTAACGGTTGAACTGACTCGCTTTGGAGATATGCAAGCGAAAATGGAAGGCTGCGGAATCCGTTTTCGGTAAGAAAACAGAGGCAGGAAGCATGAAAATGCAGATAAGAAAGCACAGTTAAGAAGGAAGCATGAAAATGCAGATAAAAAAGTACACATAAGAAAGCAGCGCAGAAAAGCGGGAAGCCGTAAAAAGGAGGAGTGTTTTAATGGCAGTCAGTCCGATCAAGATAAATACAAATCGTTTGAAAACGGATGCGGATCAGATTGAAAATGTGATTTGCTCTATGGAAAAGAAAAAAGAAAAACTGCAGGCTGAATTAGAGCATCTGAACAGTATGTGGGAGGGACCTGCAAAGGAGAGCTTCACAAAGGCATTTCGCAGTGATCTGAAGATACTGGACTCTGTTTTAAAAAATCTCAGAACCATTCAGAGATATGAGGTGCAGTCAAAAGAAAAGTATGATAACTGTGAAAATAGAGTTCATGAGCTGGTTTCGGGCATCAAAGTCTGATTCGGATGGCCAAAAAGCTGCCCGGAGTGAAGGAGGAGAAAAATGGCTCAGATTAAATTAAAGGTAACCTCGTCAGAACTGAAAGGAAGTGCAGCTGACATTCAGAATCAGATCAAAGCGCTGGAAAATGACTGGAAAAGAATTGAGCAGGTCGTAAAAGCGTCGAAAGGATACTGGAGCGGAGATGCAAGCAATGCACACCAGGATTTGTGGCAGGAATCAAAGGAAGATATAGAAAAAGCGCTGAAACGTCTTCGGGAGCATCCTCAGGATCTGCTCAAAATGGCAGATATTTATGAGGAGACAGAATCAAAGGCGGCCGCCCTTGCCAATGCCCTTCCCGGCGATATTATATTCTGACAGCAGCAGAGCTAAAAAGCAGCAGAGAAAATCAGCAGTACAGGCAGCAGGTATAAGCAGCAGGTACAGG
>JAUNPP010000090.1 GCA_030536685.1 Lachnospiraceae bacterium | reverse complement strand
TTATATAACTTTCCTGTTGTATAACTTTCCCGTTACATAATAAGGATTGCAACAATTGTAGTGACTGTCAGACCACATAATACGGGAACCATATTTTTCCTTGCCAGCTCCTGCGGTTTTACGCCGCAGATTGCCGCAACCGGAATTACGCCCCAGGGGATAATGGTACCGCCGCCTACCCATACGGTAGCGATCTGTCCCAGCGCAGTTAAGGTAGCGGTATTGATATCCGCGCTGGCTGAGAAGGTCTGCGCTACGGAGCCTACTAACGGCAGGCCGGAAAATCCTGATCCATCAAGACCTGTGATTGCGCCAATACCGGTTTCCACTATGCCAATCACAGTCTTTGACATCGGAACCAGACCCGTTATGTACATACCGATATCATTTAACAGACCCGTTGCATCCTCACCCAGTACATTTTTGGCAAAGCCCTCATTTCCCATAAAGAAAAATGCCGCAATAACAATAACAGGTGCAAATATCTTAATCGCAAAGATAAATCCGTCCTTCAGGGCGTCTGTGCCTTTTTCCAGAGCATCGCCCAGTCCGTTGTCCATAATGCTGATGATGCACATCAGGATCAGCGCGGTACCTGCTACGAGAGCCGTTGCATCACCGCCTGTAATTTTAAACTGAACCATCATGACCATGTCCACTACAAACGCCACAGGCATCAGAACTGCCACAAATTTTGCCAGACCCGGTTTTGCGATCTCACGCTGTATTTTCTTTCCTTCAATCTTTTTTTCCTCAACTCTGCCGCTTTTCATCTCCCTGCGCATCATAAAATAGGAAATGCCGACCGTTGTGATGGTCATAACAGCCCAGAGCGGAATGCTGGCTTTCATAACATCCGTGACTTCAAGTCCCGCTGCTGCTGCCGAGATGGCAGGTGCGCCCTGAATAAAGAAGTCCGAGGACAGACCTGCGCCGTGACCAAACAGATTGATTGCCGCCGCTGCCCAGATTGCAGGAAGTCCCACATCGCCGGCAACCGGCAGAAGCAAAGCGCCGATGAGCGCTACCGCGGGCGAAGGCCAGATCAGCCAGGAAACGATCAGCATCACGATACCGATGATCCAGAAGGCCATTTTGTCATTTTTAATAACCTTGCGCACAGGGCGCATCATCATCTCATCGGCTCCGATTGCCATCATGGACTTGGACATGGCTACAACAAGGGCAATTACCACGATAATGCCAAGAAGCTCGACACAGGAGGCCATGATTGAATTATTCAAAATCTGTATTGCTGTCAGTACATTGCCGGAATAGGTAAATCCAATCAGCAGAATACCCACGATACAGGGCATGACGATTTCCTTTTTCATCAGCAGCGCTGCCAGGATAATAAACGTCATAATGATGTAAATGTAATGGAGGGTCGTCAATGTCACCATATTTTAATTTTTCTCCTTATTCGTACAGACTTCCTATTCACCGAAAATATGATACAGTCCTTCGTTTTTCATTGTTTCTTCGATTTTCTGAATATCCATACGATACAGACCCAGGTCCTTCATATGTTCAAACAGAACAGAACCTGAGAAGGTATATTTCTTGCACTTTCCTTCTTCCGTCTGCATTTTTTCATTTACCCATGCAATAGCTTCACCGATTGCTGTTTTTCTGGAAAGTACCAGCAGTTCTTTGCCAAGAGCATACTGTACGCTGTTGTATCCGGCAAGAACGCCTGTTACGATTGCTTCCGTATGTCCTACCAGCAGACCTGCCTTTTCACCGGCACAGAAAAGGTTTTCCACGCCCTGAACCTTCAGCGCATTGTCTCTGGGTGACATTGCGAAATAACGCATGGAATTTCCTTTTCCGCCTGAATAAGGATCTTCGTAGCGGGCGGTTTCAAAGCCGGGGATCTTACGCAGCTTTTCCAGAGTATAGAACGGGGTCATCAGCTTTGCATGTCCGGTATCCAGAAGAATCACATTTTCTGCAAATTCCTTCAGAGCATACTGCTGACATGCCTTCATGGAAAGGTGGTTTTCAATCAGTTCTTCCGGAAGCGGAATCACAGCCACCCCTTTTTCATTCAGTTCATCAACGATCTCAGGAGCCAGAGACTCTTTGTACAGCTTGCAGGAGCCGCTCATCGCTCCGATGGAGCCGTCGCCCTTTTTGCCAACCATCTCTTCTATGCCACAAAGTCCTGCCAGACTGACGCGGCCGCCAAAGCTTGGACAGCGAAGCACGCACATCGCGCAGCCGTTGCCGTACTTACCGCAGTTGTTCATAGGACCTGCTGTACCGGTCGTGTCAATAAAGACATCTCCCTCATAGCGGTCTCCTGCTGTTGTTTCCACACTGCGGATCACGCCGTTTTCAACCTCAGCCTTTGTAATTCTGGCCTGCAGCACTACATTTACGCCGATCTCCTTCAGATAATCGGTAACCGCAACGGGTGTTTTGGCGATATCATAAAGGCTTGCATGTTCATGTCCCGGGAAATTGATATTTACATGACGGCAGTTCTTATCCACGATTTTAAAAATATCTCCGCCGCCCATTGCGATCATTTCCTCTGTTGCAGTAAAACGTCCGTTATTTCTCATAATACCGCCTACAAGACCGGTGCCTAACAGCATATCCGTTCTTTCCAGCAAAGTTACCTCTGCTCCGCTTTTTCTTGCAGCATACGCCGCACCACATCCGGCCCATCCGCCGCCTGTTACAACTACTCTCATCATATCCTCCTTGCACTTCCGGATTTTGTGCTCCCTCATATCCGGTGTATCTTTGTTTTTTCTGTACTTCTTGTTTTCAGAGTATCGCCTAGCCCTTTTCAGTACTTCTGTTTTCAGAGTATCGCTTATCCCTTTTTCAGTTCTTTCATCAGTTCTGCCGCACGTACTTCTGCCCGCGCAGCCATCTCCTCCACAGCCTTCAGATCCTGTTCATCCTGCAGGATTCGGAAGGTATCGCTTAAATACACTCCCGGATGTTCTCCTTTCAGGCGAATCTGCATCTCGCGAAGTCCCTCTACGTCATGACGCATCGCCTTCTGGCCTTCCTGCCTCAATTCCTGATACAGCTGCAGGTTGTTCTTCAGATCGCTGAGGAACTGGGGAATCTTGTCTTGTGTAACCCTGTACATCATATCCTTTCCCTCGTCCCACGCTCTGGCATCAAATTCAATATGCCAGCCGCCTTCAGTTACCACCAGATTGCAGTGTTCCCCGATTTTTTCACGACAACTGTTTTTCGCTTCTCTGACTTTTCCTGACATAAAAAACACCTCCTCATTTTATCTTAATTCCTTTTCAGAATCAAGATATTGCAAAATCTGTTTCCACTCTGCCGCCAGCCGTTCCATCTGCCAGCCTGCATTGGCCGGACTTGTGGAGGGCAGTTTTTTTGCCGTTCTTCCCGTAAGAGGCTCGGCGTACTTTCTGTACAGACTGTAAGCCTTGCCTCCATTGGCAAATATCTCCTGAATCGGAGCCTGAGAAAGCACCCTGGAGAGATCCGCCGGCACCACATTTTTGATGCTGCTGTCACTGGAACCGATAATATCACAGGATGACACCACATCCCACACTGCAATCCCCGTTCGAAGAAGAAACTGCTTTTTTTCCTCTACTGATTCAGGAAGCGGCTCCCCCGTCAGTTCTGCCAGAAGCTTCCAGAAACGATTTCTCTGATGTCCGTAATAAAACCCCTGCTCCCTCGATTTTACGGAAGGAAAGGTTCCCAGGATCAGGATTCTGGAATTTTGGTCAAATACCGGTTCAAACGTATGTGACTGCGTTTCATAAGTCATTTTTTCCATTTTATGCCTGCTTTTCCACACTGCCGCTGATATAGTTCACAAACTGCTGTGCAGTACGTCCGGAAATACCGCCGTGGCTTAACTCCCAGCGGTTTGCTTCCCGGCACAATTCCTCGTCGGACATGGTAACGCCCGCTCTGCGCGCCAGATTGATTACAATATTGAAGTATTCCTTCTGATTCGGCTTGGAGAAATTGATGGTAACGCCAAAACGGTTCACAAGGGACAGCTTTTCTTCCATGGTATCGGAATGATGCATATCATTCTGATGCTCCATGTCATTGCGGTCATTCCAGTTTTCCTTAATCAAATGTCGGCGGTTGGAGGTTGCGTAGATCAGGATGTTGTCCGGTCTTGTCTCCACACCGCCTTCAATTACAGCCTTCAAAAACTTATACTCGATTTCAAACTCTTCAAAAGAAAGGTCATCCATATAGATGATGAATTTATAATTCCGGTTTTTAATCTGGGCGATCACAGCGGACAAATCTTTAAACTGATGTTTGTAAATCTCGATCATACGCAGACCCTGATCATAAAACTCATTTACAATAGCCTTGATACTGGTCGATTTGCCGGTGCCGCTGTCGCCAAACAGCAGTGCATTGTTGGCCTTTCTGCCATCGACAAATGCCTGCGTATTATCCACCAGCTTCTTTTTCTGGATTTCATAACCAACCAGATCATCTAAAACAACGCTGTCCATATTGTTGATCGGGCAGAAACGGACATTGTCATTCTCGGAAGCCGCAATACGAAACGCTTTATTCAGACCGAACATACCCACTCCGTAAGCCCGGTAAAAATCCGTCACCTGCGTGAAAAACTCTCTTTCATCTGCTGTCTGTTCCAGCCGTTCACTTAAAGCCTGTACCTTTTCACTGACATTTTTATTATACATCAGCTCTTTTTTGCCGATCGCCTGATAATTGGAAATTCTGCTAAAGCAGTCGATTCCCAGTTCTTTTTCAATCGGTGCAAAGTCAAAATCAAATAATTCTTTAAATGCCCTGAAATCTCCTTCGGCAAAATAATTTACGCTGCCGTGGTTCGCTCCTACCTTTTCGCAGGTCAGACTGAAGGGATTCTCATCGGTAATCAAAAGGAACGTCAGATAATTATGCCACAGATTCTTATCAAATCCGTAATCGGTGGCAACCTGCAGCAAATGCTTGATCTGCGTAAACACTCTTGTCGTCAGCTCATCTCTGCTCTGTGTATGCTGGTCCATATTTTTGAAAATATCACTTAATTCCATCAAGATGGAATCCTTGGGCATATCGCCGTAAATTAATAATTTTGAAACAATTCTATACATTTTTCTCACCTGTACCTTAATTCATGAAGGTTTGCACACTTCATCAAGATAAAGTATACCATGCTTTAAACGTCTGTCAACTGCTTCATAAACCGTTTCGTCAAAAAACAAGGTTACTGTTCAGAGATTTCTGGACAGTAGGGGTGTTCAGGGACGCAAGCTGTCTATGATACGAAGTCTGTCATAAAATGCTGAACAGCTGCGGGAAGATAGACACGTGAGTTTGACAATTTTTATTCATTTTAACGATGGTTCGGGAACACCGCCAACCAAAACGGAGTGTGAACAGTGACAAAACAAGGATTCAGTTGACATAAAATGTCTCTTTCCCTTATACTTTTATCTTAGAATATGTTCGAAAGGAGTCCTCTATCACATGATTGATTTTCATACTCACATTTATCCGGATAAGCTTGCCGGCCGACTGATGCACGATCTGGCAGACTCTTATTACTGGGGTCATTTTTCAGACGGCACCCAAAACGGTCTTCTTGCTTCCATGGACGAAGCCGGTATCGACTATTGTGTCACGCATCCGGTTGTCACACGCCCCGATCAGTTTGATTCGATCAACCGCTTCGCCAGAGAGCAGCAGGAAACCGGAAGACTGATTCCCTTTGGCGGAATCCATCCCGACTGTGAAGATATCCCCGGAAAACTCCGGCTTTTAAAAAGCCAGGGCTTCCCCGGTATTAAACTGCATCCCGACTGGCAGGGAATGTTCATCGATGATCCCCGCATGATTTCCCTGATTCGCGAAGCACTCGCACTTGATCTGATCGTTATGGTCCACTCCGGCTATGACGGCGCATTTCCGGATGTCAGCCGCTGTACCCCCGGACGGGCACTTCATCTGCTGCAGCAGCTGGAAAACCCGGGACACGAAACCCGAAAACTGGTTCTGGCTCACAGCGGCGCACATTTGCAGTACGACGATGTCAAACGCTATCTGCTGGGCACCAATGTATACTTTGACATCAGCCTCTCTCACATGTATATCCCTGATGAAGAATTTCTGACCATTCTCCACAAGCATGGCGCAAAAAAGCTTTTATTTGCCACAGACAGCCCTTATGCAGATCAGAAGGACAGCGTAAGAGCAATCAAAAAACGCCCTCTGTCACCAGAAGATTACGTTCTGATTACAGAAGGCAATGCCAGAAGGCTTTTACATATAAAATCCTGTTAAAAATCCTGCTAAGGAAGATCAGATCATTGTCCCAGACTCTCGTCATCCTTTACAGGAAGCCGCAGGTTCTCTTCCCCGTAGATTCTGGGGGTAGAACGGTCTTTCAGGCTGTAATATACCTTTTCCTCCATAATACTCTTGTAGGCGGGACGAATAATTTTGTCCATGTTCACCAGCTCTTCCATGCGGTGAGCACTCCAGCCTACAATGCGGGCCATCGCAAAAATAGGAGTATACAGTTCTACCGGAATTCCCAGCATCTTATACACAAATCCGCTGTAGAAATCCACATTGGCGCTAACGCCCTTATAGATACGGCTGCGTTCTGCAATTACCTCCGGCGCCAGCCGTTCAATCATGCTGTACAGCTCAAACTCCTCCATCAGATGTTTCTCACCAGCCAGTTTTTTTACAAAACGCTTAAAGCCGACTGCTCTCGGGTCAGAAATGGAATACACGGCATGTCCCATGCCATAGATCAGACCGCTGCGGTCAAATGCTTCCTTTCTCACAATCTTACGCAAATATTCCTTTACCTCTTCTTCATCCGAATAGTCTTCTACATTCGCTTTAATATCCTCCATCATGCGCATAACCTTGATGTTGGCGCCGCCATGCTTCGGTCCTTTTAAAGAAGACAGCGCCGCTGCCATGACCGAATACGTGTCCGAGCCGGAGGAGGTTACCACTCTCGCTGTAAAAGTTGAATTATTGCCGCCGCCATGCTCCATATGAAGGATCAGCGCCGCATCCAGAACCTTCGCCTCCAGATCCGTATACTTCATATCCGGGCGCAGCATACGCAGAATGTTCTCTGCCATTGATAAAGACGCATCCGGTCTGTGAATATACATACTTTCATTGCACTCGTAATGATTGTAAGCATGATATCCGTATACCGACAGCATCGGAAGCACGCTGATCAGCATCAG
Organism: Lachnospiraceae bacterium; assembly: GCA_030536685.1. GTDB lineage: Bacteria > Bacillota > Clostridia > Lachnospirales > Lachnospiraceae > TWA4. Next base: position 6,608 of record JAUNPP010000090.1, on the reverse strand, counting down.
ACACTGCTGCAGAACATTCTCCAGAGAAAGATCCAGCATATTCGGATCGTAAGAAGCCAGTGTCAGAACACTTCTCGTCAGACAGTTCATGATATCATCACTGGGCGCCTTCATAATAACGTCTCTGACAAAGTTTGTCGGCAATGTCCGGTACTCTCCCAAAAGGAAGCGAAAATCTTCCAGCTCTTTCTGTGTCGGAAGTTCTCCCATCAGAAGCAGATAAATAATCTCCTCCGCACCAAAACGATTGTCCTTTCCGATTCCCTGTAAAAGCTCTTTTACATTATATCCTCTGTAGAATAACCTGCCGTCGCAGGGTACTGACTTTCCATCCACTTCCTTTGAAGATTCAATTTTTGATATATTGGTCAGCCCCGCTACGACACCTTTTCCGTTGATATCGCGAAGCCCTCTTTTTACATGGTGTTCTTCAAATAATTCTTGTGAAATACGATCCACCTGCGCATACTTATCCGCATACTTTTTAATAATGGCTTCTCTTCGCTTTTTGTTATCACTCATAGGATACCCTCCTTCTAGCTAATTAGTTTGATTTTAAACTTTGCACGTAAAAAAGCAAACGCAGCGATAACATAACTTCTGTTTATTCCAGTTCCTGTGCTATATTATTCCAGACCTTCCGCGCCACTTCAATCAGTGTTTTTCTTTCCTCTGCAGTAACTCCTGCAAAAACCTGTTCAAATATCTCGCTTTTTACCTGCATGGCCTCCTTGATGATCGGTTCCGCCTTTTCACTCAGGAAAAGATGTACCACCCGCTTATCCTTTCGGTCATGCTTCGTATATACCAGCTGTGCGTGAACCAACCGCTCAAGGGACTGGGAAATATGTCCTTTTGTAAATAATCCCAGTTTCTGTATATCACTGGCAATATTGTGCTCCCCACAAAAATGCAGATATATCAGGATTTCCACATCAATTTTTCTCAGGTCATACTGTTCCATAAAACACTCATACTTTTTCTCATACAATTTACGAAACTGATATCCCTGCATCAAAACTTCAATTTCCTGCTCCATAAACCACTGTCCTTTACCTGATTTAAGCATCTCCCTCTATCCACAGTTTTATTCGGAATATAAATTGTCCGATTTATCCGATTTTTTCGAAATATAAATAGTTCCGTTTTTTTCTTCTCTGATATAAGTTTATCATAAAACCGTCTTTTGTCAACGAAATCTTTCGTAGAGTCTCTGCTGCTCTCCTCTTTTTTTATGTTTTTATGTCTTTTTTTAGTATTTTAATTATGTTTCTTTTGTTTTCCTGCTGTCTGTATCATCGCAGGAATGGCGCCTGAAATGATTCCCAAATGATACCCGTATCCTGATGCAATCAGGGGTCTGCCTAACCGCAAACCCCTGAAAAACGACTTTCTTACTTTTTCTTCCGATTCCTTACACACTCGGAAAGAAGATACTCTATCTGCCCGTTAATTGAACGAAAATCTGCCTCCGCCCAGGCCGCCAGTTCTTCCCAAAGTGAAGGAGACAGCCTAAGAAGTACCTGCTTTTTCGCCTTTTCCTTTTCTTTCAAAGACTTCTCTTTTCTGCGTACTTCCTTCTCAAGCTCCTCCACACGGGCAAGACGCTCTTTCAGCTTCTGTTCCTGCGCATCCAGCTTTTGGTTTTCCAATTCTGCCTCACCTTTTCTATCTAATAGATTGAACCGCTGTTAACAATTGGCTGCGCATCCTTATTGCCGCACAGGATCACTAACAGATTACTTACCATAGCCGCCTTTCTTTCCTCATCCAAAACTACAACCTCATCCTCATCCAGCTGATCAATTGCCATCTTCACCATGCTGACCGCACCTTCCACGATCTTCTGTCGTGCCGCGATAATCGCAACTGCCTGCTGACGCTGAAGCATTGCGGCAGCAATCTCATCCGAATATGCCAGATGAGTAATCCGTACCTCTTTAATCTCCAGACCTGCGTTCTCCACGCGCTCCTGCAGTTCAATCTTCATATTATCAGCAATTGCCTGACTGCTTCCGCGCAGAGTCATCTCTTCCCGTGCTGCAATTCCATCCTCTGTCTCATCCATATTGTCATAAGGATACATCCGCGCACTGTTTCGGATGATCGTATCACACTGGATTGATAAGTAGGTTTTATAATTTTCCACATTAAACACAGCCTTGGTAGGATCTTTTACTCTCCAGATTGCAACCGCTCCGATCACAACAGGATTTCCCAGTACATCATTGACCTTCTGCTTATCATTATTCAATGTCATAACCTTAGTAGAAATCTTCATATTTTTCTTTATCGGCGTCTTTCCATCCATGCTAATGCTGCCATAAGAAGCAGCAGGATTAAAAGCCCCTGCAAATGGATTGGTAAAATAAAAGCCTTCTTTTTTCACAGTTCCATAATACTGTCCAAAACAGGTCAGCACCAGAGCTTCATTCGGATTCACCACATGAAATCCTCCGCACAGAACGCAGCACACGATAAACAAAATCAAACTTACCGCAACCAGCACTCCCACGACAATAACCGGCGTAACCTTTTCAGTTGCCCCAAGATAACATCCATAAGCAAAAAGCGCCACAGACATCAAAAATCCGGCAATCACAACGATCAGCATCAAAACCCCATTCAAAGGATGGATTTCTTTTTCTTTCACATTCTTAAAAGCATCTTTCTTTAAATCCTCACTCATAATAAAACCCCTTTCTGTACTTTTATATGATTGTGATATCATTTTGATATCACTATAATATATCATTCCATCAAATTTGTCAAGAAAAACTCACGCGCCCATTTTTTATGTATTTTTTATATTTTGAATTTTTATATATTTTTTATATTTTGAGTTTCATAATTATCTATTTTATGTTAGAATAGATACATTACTGCCTTGATGCAGTGAAGATTCTAAAGAAAATGAAAGAAATGAGGAAATGTATATGCACGCTACGTTCTGGGCACTTGTGCCCCCGCTTGTCGCAATTCTTCTGGCACTTCTTACAAAAGAAGTGTACAGCTCCCTGTTCATCGGTATTTTAACCGGTGCTCTGTTTTACGCTAAGTTTTCTCCGGAAGGCACTATGATCCACCTTCTGAAGGATGGTATCATCGGCGTACTCTCTGATCCCTACAATGTAGGTATTCTGGTATTCCTGGTTATGCTCGGCACCATGGTCTGCCTGATGAATAAAGCCGGCGGTTCTGCTGCATTTGGCCGTTGGGCTCAGCAGCATATCCATTCACGTGTCGGCGCTCAGCTTGCCACGATCCTTCTTGGCGTACTGATCTTCGTGGATGACTATTTTAACTGTCTGACCGTGGGCAGCGTTATGCGCCCCGTAACAGACGTTCATAAGGTTTCCCGTTCCAAGCTCGCTTATCTGATCGATGCTACTGCTGCTCCGGTATGTATTATCGCACCGATTTCTTCCTGGGCAGCTGCAGTCAGCGGATTTGTAGAAGGGGAAGACGGACTGACACTGTTTATCCGTGCTATCCCTTATAACTTCTATGCGCTGCTTACTATCGTTATGATGATTGGTCTGGTTGTTCTGAAGGCTGATTTCGGTCCCATGGCCAGACATGAAAAGAATGCTCAGAATGGCGACTTATTCTCTGCTGTAAAGGTCGACTTTGTAAAACCCGAAGAGGAAGAAGTAAACCCCAAGGGCCGCGTATGTGATCTGGTGCTTCCGATCATCGTTCTGATCATCAGCTGCGTAATCGGTATGATCTACACCGGTAAATTCTTCAGCGGCAATGATTTCATCACTGCTTTCTCTGAAAGTGATGCTTCTGTCGGTCTGGTTCTCGGCAGTTCTGTTGCACTGGTATTTACAATCGCATTCTATACCATCCGCAGAGTTCTGTCCTTTGAGAAATGTATGTCCTGTCTGCCCGACGGCTTTAAAGCAATGGTACCTGCCATCCTTATTCTGACACTGGCATGGACTCTGAAAGCTATGACAGACAGCCTTGGCGCAGATGTTTTCGTAGCTGCTATGGTAGAACGATATGCAAGCGGATTTATCGCAATCCTTCCTGCCATTATCTTCCTGATCGGCTGCGTTCTGGCATTTGCCACCGGTACCTCATGGGGAACCTTCGGTATTCTGATTCCCATCGTAGTATCTGTATTTGAAAATACAAACCCGGAACTGATGATCATCTCTATCTCTGCTTGTATGGCAGGTGCTGTATGCGGCGACCACTGTTCTCCGATTTCAGATACCACCATTATGGCCTCTGCCGGTGCGCAATGTGACCATGTAAATCATGTCTCTACACAGCTGCCCTACGCATTAACCGTAGCCGCAATTTCCTGTGTAACTTACCTGATTACAGGTCTTATTGCAGTTTTACTTCCCGGTCTTTCCTGGATTGGACTGCCCATCGGTATCATACTGACTATTGGTACTCTTGTTGTAATCAAAAACATTCACAGCAGATCTGCAGAAGTCTAATATCCAAATAAAAGTTCCTTCATCTGAAAATAAGTAATTTCAGATGAGTAATCCAAAAACTCTATGTGCCGAAAAAACTCTATGCACCGTTTTTTCGGCACATAGAGTTTTTTCTTTAAACATTTTCTAAACATTCATCTCTCTGACATTTTAATCTGCAAACCTACTGTAAACGCCTTGCCCACAAACGGATTTTTACTGCTGCATGGCTGCTTCGATTGCTTTTTTATAATGCTGAAACATCGTTTCCGCATCGCCTGCGCCTTCGCTGATCGTGCGGATGATTCCATTTTCATCGATAATCACTGTGTACGGAATTCCACTGGTCTGATATGCCCCCATCATAACTTCAAGCTTCTCATCCAAAGCCATCGCAAAGGTATAGCCATTCTCCTTTGCAAACTCTTTTACCGTCTGCTCAGAATCACCGCAATTCAAAGCAACAATCTGAAGCTTCTCGCCAAATTCCTCCTGCAGTCTGGTGAATGCCGGAAGTTCTCCTACACATGGCTTGCACCAGGTTGCCCACAGATTTAAAAGCACAACTTTTCCCCTGTAATCTGAAAGTTTCGCCGTCGTTCCGTCAATATAAGTCAGATCAATATCCGGCGCCTGCGCTCCCTGCTTTGCAGCGATTTCCGGCGTATCAGCATTTTGTCCGCTATCGTCTGCTTCCGTATCAGAATTCGCCGGTGTCTCTATAGCACTATCAACTCCCTGCCCCGCATTTTCTTTCGACGCTGTTTTACTGTCACTTCCAGAGGTACTGCCACAGCCAGCTGCAGACATACACACAAGAAAGATAAGACTCCACATCAAAATTTTCTTCCAACCGTATACACATACTTTTTTTCTGTTTTTCATTGATCAATCCCTTTCTTCCCGATAATTTCTTTCTCTTCGATAATTCTTTTCCCTTTAGTTTTTCTTTTCCTTTTGATTTTTCAGTTTCTTCCAGCTGATTGCCTGTTTGTGGCAGGAGGAAATGCACTCACCACACTGAATGCACTCGCCATCACCCGGTTTTCTGATATCCATTTTACATTGTCTCACACAAGCTTGACAATGATTGCATTTGTGTTCATCCACCTGGATTCCAAAAACGGAAATTCCGGCAAACAGGGAATAAATCGCCCCCAGAGGACACAGAAACCGGCAGAAAAACCGGAAGATCACAGTACTGGCCGCCAAAATCGCCAGCAGCACCAAAAATTTCCACTGAAAAAGGCCTCCTGCTATCGAACGAAGATTTTCATTGGCCAAAAGAAGCGGTATTCCGCCCTCCAGAGTTCCCGCCGGACAAATATATTTACAAAATCCCGGAAGAGAATAGCCTTTTGTAATTCCAGCCCAAAGCGGAATCATCACCACAAAAACCAGCAGGATTATATATTTAATTCGGGATAATATCCTCGTAATCCGGTTTTTACGAATCTTCGGTACCGGAATTTTATGTAACAATTCCTGTATCAGCCCAAACGGACAAAGAAATCCACAGATGATCCTTCCCAGAAACAGTCCCAACAGCAGCAAAATTCCCATAAGATAGAACGGAAGCTTCTGCGGCAGAGCGCTTAGAGAATTCTGCAGACTTCCAAGCGGACAAGCCGCAACAGCACCAGGGCAGGAATAACAGTTCAATCCCGGCGCACAGACCCCTTTTCCCTTTCCCTGATAAATACTCCCCTCCGCAAAGCCCTTTAAATTAGCATTATAAATAAGAGCAGACAGAAGCTGTATGCACTTTCTTCTGATATTTCCTGTTTTTTTCGCACCTTTATCATTTACACAGTCATTTTGATTTATATCACTGATTTTTCTATTCTTTTTATCCAATCCCAATACACTCCAGACATACCATAATCGCTTTTATCAGCGTATCCCGGTAACCACCATTCATCACGCCAGCCGCCAGACAAAAAACTCCCAGCATAAAAATCAGGAGCTGCATCACCATCCTGTACCAACTCTGTTCTTTCATCACCTGAAGCATACCTCCCTCCCCAAATTATCCTCTGATTGTAACATACTTTCCCCAAACTGACCAGTGAACTATCTGTGTCCTATCCCACGGATAATCAAACACGCTAAACTCCCGATTTTCCAGCATCCATCGAACCTATATCCATTAAACCAGTATCCAGCGAA
>JAUNPP010000253.1 GCA_030536685.1 Lachnospiraceae bacterium | reverse complement strand
TTCCGTAAAATCGTCCGTTTTCTGTCTGCCGACAGCGGGCGATTTTTGCTTGTTGAGAAGTTTCCCAAACCCTCTGATTTTCCTCTCATTACCTACAACACCGCACAGTGCGATTTTGCCGAAATTTCGAGAGAGATTTTTCAAAAAAGTTTAAGATTTCCCGTTTCACTTTCTACTACGGACAAAGTTGCAAAATGCCAAAAAAGAAGAAAAGAAAAATTCACAATCCAAACCTTTATTTCTATTGCTGCTGTATTGTTATTGTCCTTGATACTGTCATTTTCTACGCTTCAAGGTATGCACGCATTTGACGGCAAAAGTGCAGAGGGTTCCGGAAAGACTGCTGTTGAAATTGACAAACAAATTGCAACAAAATATGAGGGGCATTTTAACCGACGATAAAGCACAGCAAATAATGTCCGATTTCAAACCTTACTATGATTTACACGGTATGAATGCAAAATACCTTTATACGAACGCCTTGCAAGCAGCCGCTTTCTATCATTTTTCTGATATGGACGGAAACTGGAACGGTTTGACAGTATCAGATGTATTTGGTAATGAAGAAATAAAAATCGGATATGTAAATGGTTGGTTGAATACAAGCCAAAACATGGTTAAGGTTTTTATTGTACTATCGTTCGTAATCATTCTGTTAATCGCTTCCATTTTCTTCGGCGAATATAGTGGAGTTGATAACATTATTTTGACAAGCCGATATGGAAAGACTAATTGTGCTACTGCTAAAGTAATGGCAAGTCTAATTTCAGCCATTTTCATAACACTCTTAGTTGTTGCATTTAATTTAACTTTTGCTTTTCTTGTCTACGGAAACGAGGGTTTGGACTGCTCCATTTTATTTGCACTAATAGAGTTTTCCGAGGGATATATTCCTTTTAATATTATCTGTGGTACGTTATTAAAATATCAAATTTTATTAGCATTTTTGAGCGCAATCGGTGTAACTGGAATTACATTGATTTTATCCGCTGTGTGTAAAAACCAAATGATAGTATTTGTTGTTTCGGCAACTCTCCATGTTATACCGATGGTACTTCCTATTTCTGAAACAAACGCATTGTATCGAGTAATTGTCCTTTCTCCACTCTATTATTCACAATATATTTCCATAATGTCTGTGGAGCAAAAGAAAAACGGTATGCTTTATGCTGTATGGGCTATTCCTGTTGCAATCATTTTGGCAATAGTCGGTTCGCTTATCTCGCATAGAGTATTCGCTAAACATCAAGTTTCATAAATCAGTTTGAAAACAAAATAGAAACAATCCGCCGGACGACGGCAGAAGAAAAAAGCATAGCTCCGCCACCGTAACTTTAACACCTTTTGCAAAATAGTAATACGCAACGAAGCAATCCATGCTTATCGTGATATGCAGAGAAAACAGAAGCTTGAAACTTCCCTTGACTATCTCCAAGAATTTCAGCTTGAGCCAAGCACTATGGACGGATATTTTGTTGTCAACGATTGTCCAACCGTATTTACTGTCCGTGAGTTCACGATAATTGTCGCAAATGAGCAGTTAGCAAAAGCACTTTTGAAGCTGTCCGACAAGAAGAGGGAAATCGTAATTTTGTATTTCTATTGCGGTTACAATGACACTTCAATCGGGAAGTTGTACGGTTGTTGTAGAAGTATCGCAAATTATCAAAGACTTACCGCATTAAAGCAACTGCGAAAAGAAATGGAGGTATCACACTATGCAGAATAGGAAATATCCATTGTTACTCGTTGAGATAACTGAAAGGGCAATCAGCTTTCTCACTTGCTCTTTTCTACATCCTGTACGGCAGCTACATTAATTCAGTTTGTTAGTTGATACTGTTTTATGCGTAGCTACCATACGGAGGTGCTTTCTTTTTGCCTTTTTAAGAATGATTGTCCGGAATTTGTTTATTTTATGGCAGATTGCAGAAAAATAGTTTATAATGAACAGGAAAAT
>JAUNPP010000252.1 GCA_030536685.1 Lachnospiraceae bacterium | reverse complement strand
CGGGAGTTTGACAGTTGAATAATGAAAAAATCCCTCGCAGACCGCATAAAACCTGCTTTTTTTATGTCAAATTTTTTGTTTTTATATATGTTATTTTATGTTATTGTGTGATATAATAAGGGAAAGGAGGGATTACATATGAATCTTCACATAACAAAATCAAAAAATGCAGAGTCATTCTATATCTGTAGATCTTATGTAAAAGCAAATGGCAGCACTACTTCAACTATTATACGTAAGTTAGGAACTTTAGAACATCTTTTGATTGAACATGGCCCTACAAGGGACGATGTGATTACATGGGCAAAAAATGAAGTGAAAATAGAAACTGAAAAATACAAAAAGGAAAAAGAAGCAAAGACGGTATTGATCCCCTTTCATGCTGACAGACATCTGGAATATAACAAACAGACCTTTTTTCGTGGTGGCTATCTTTTCCTGCAATCCGTTTATTACCAGCTACAAATGAATAAAACCTGCCGGAAATTAAAACAGAAATATAAATTCAAGTATGATATCAATGCAATCCTTTCCGACTTGATCTATACGAGGATCCTGGAGCCTTGCAGCAAACGTTCTTCCTATCAGGCAGCATCTGAGTTTTTGGAGAAACCTTCTTATGAACTTCATGATGTATACCGGGCACTGGATATCCTTGGTAGAGAATGTGACTTCATTCAAGCAGAAATCTATAAAAACAGCCATTTTCTTGGAAAAAGAAATGATAAGGTCCTTTACTATGACTGCTCGAATTATTACTTCGAGATCGAACAGGAAGATGGCAGTAAAAAGTACGGAAAAAGTAAAGAACATAGACCCAACCCGATCATTCAAATGGGACTGTTCATGGATGGGGATGGGATCCCCCTCGCTTTCTCACTCTTTCCTGGAAATGCGAATGAACAGACATCACTCAAGCCATTAGAAAAGAAAGTACTTGGGGATTTCGGATGTCAGAAATTCATTTATTGCAGTGATGCGGGACTGGGTTCCCAATCCATCCGGGAATACAACCACATGGGAGAAAGGGCTTATATCGTAACCCAGTCTATCAAAAAATTGAAGAAGGAAGAAAAAGAATGGGCGTTAGATCCACAGGGATTTAAAAAGGTATCTGATGATACTCCTGTCGATATCACAAAGCTTCCAGAGGATGATAAAGGACTTTATTACAAGGATGAGCCCTATACCACAAAGAAGCTACACCAGCGTTTGATCATTACTTATTCCCCGAAATATGCCCTTTATCAGAAATCTATCCGTGACAAGCAGGTAGAACGGGCCCAAAAGATGCTGGACTCAGGAAACGCGAAAAAGAACCGTAAGAACCCCAATGATCCGGCTCGTTTCATTGGAAAAATGGCAATTACAAAAGAAGGCGAAGCCGCCGATATCCAGCCGTATCTAGATGAGAACAAGATTGCAGAGGAGGCTCGGTATGACGGACTTTATGCAGTATGCACAGACCTTTTGGACGATGAAGTCTGTGATATTTTAAAAGTAAGTGAGGGTAGATGGCAGATAGAAGAATGTTTCCGGATCATGAAAACAGATTTTTCTGCCAGACCTGTTTATTTACAGAATGAAAACCGTATCAAGGCACATTTCCTGATTTGTTTTCTCGCATTAACCCTCTACCGTTTTCTTGAGAAAAAACTAGATGATAAATATACCTGTGAAGAATTATTGGACACTCTAAAAGCAATGAATTTTGCTGAAATACAGGAGCAGGGATTTGTCCCTCTATACGAACGGAGAGCTATCACAGATGATCTTCATGATGTCTGTGGCTTCCGAACCGATTATCAATTCATAACCAAAAGTAAAATGAGGACAATTCAGAAAAAAAGTAAAGGAAACGAATAAATTACTATACTTCGTGACAACGAAAAAAATCGCTGCAGCCCAGCAAACACAAGGGATTCAGCGATTTTTTAATTTTCTAACTGTCAAAGATGGGA
>JAUNPP010000251.1 GCA_030536685.1 Lachnospiraceae bacterium | reverse complement strand
GTTTCTTTCTCTCTGTTTCGGTTTCTTTCTCTTTCCTGTCTGTTCATTTATTAAAAAGAATCCTGCTGTGGGAGTCATCTCCCATCCGATATCATCATACAAAAAAAGGAAATGAACTGCCATAGTTTTAGCTTTCATTTCCCTTTTTTATCTTACAGTTTTGAAAGATTCTGTATGTTACAGACTATTCCACTTCCAGTTTTTTTCTGTCCAGGCAAAGACGCACGCTCGTTCCGCTTACGCCGTCTGACTCCACCCAAATCTCATGTCCCAGATTCCTGCAGATCCGCCGGCAAAGATACAGTCCGATTCCGCTTGCTTTTTTATCGCTGCGTCCGTTATAGCCTGTGTAGCCCTTCTCAAAAATACGGGGAAGGTCCTCCGGCTCAATTCCGATTCCCGTATCCTGAATACAAAGAATCTTTCCTTCCTCCAGTTTTATCGAAATACTGCCCTTTTTCGTATATTTCAATGCGTTGGACAAAACCTGCTCCACTACAAACAAAAGCCATTTTTCATCGGTCAGCACCCGACAGGAGAACGGTTCATATTCCAGACGGAGCCTGCGGCGTATAAACTGCGGCGCAAATTTGCGCACCGCCTGGCGTATGATCTCATCCAGATCACAATTTGCGATTACATAATCCGTAGAATCTGAATCCAGACGAAGGTAAGTCAGCACCATATCGACATACTGCTCAATCCTTTGTAGCTCTTCCTGCATCTGTCGGTACTCCGGCAGATCTTTCTCCTGAAGCATCAGACGAAGGGCAGCAATCGGCGTTTTGATCTGATGAACCCACACCGTATAATACTCCACCAGCTCTGAATATCTGCGGTTTTTCTCATCCGCCAGCTCTACCTTATGTTCAAATAATGCCCGCACCAGCTTCTGATAATCCATTTCTATTAAATTAACAGCCTGCGGCAGATGCTCTGTTGTGACGGTAATTTCTTCCATCAGCAGCTGTATTCTTCTATGCCTGCGGCAAAATACCAGAAAATCTGATAGTAAAATGCAGCTTCCCAGAAAAATACAGAGCAGTATGGCATAACAAACTGACTCCAGCGGAAGCTGATACAAAGCAAATATCACAAAAAAGATCAAACTGAACAGGAAAAAAACAGCGATTCCCTTTCGATGTCCCTTTAAATAAAATCCCAATAACTTCATATAAAACCCGCCCTATTCTATAAACCTCATATAATATCTGTCCTCTACAGGCACCGTATAAACCGCCTATTCCATAATATACCCCATGCCCTTTTTCGTGGAGATAAAGTCTTTCATGCCTGCCGCTTCCAGCTTCTTGCGCAGTCTTGCCACATTAACAGAAAGTGCATTCTCATCCACAAAGCTGTCATTTTCCCATAAACGCTGCATCAGATAATCGCGGCTGACTACATTTCCTTTATTTTCCATAAGAGCCTGCAAAATCCGGTATTCATTCTTCGTCAGGTCAATTTTTTCCCCATTCCAGGTCAGACTGGCATTGGCAGTATTTAACATAGCTCCCCGATGTTCCAAAATTGTAACCTGACCTCCAAAATCATAGGTTCGTCTTAAAATTGCCTGGATTTTGGCAATCAGCACATTCAGGTCAAACGGCTTTGCAATAAAATCATCTCCGCCCATGTTCATTGCCATTACAATATTCATATTGTCAGATGCTGAAGAAAGGAACAGGATTGGTACTTTAGAAACCTTTCGGATCTCCATGCACCAGTGATACCCGTTGTAAAACGGCAGAGAAATATCCAGCAGCACCAGATGCGGTTCGTACTCTGCAAATATCTGCAGTACGTTCCGAAAATCCTGAACACACCTGACCGCAAGCCCCCACAGCATCAGTTGTTTTTCCACCAGAGAGGCGATTGAATCATCATCCTCTACAATTAAAATACGATACATACGTCCTCCTCCTAACACGCCCTATAGGTGAACTGCCCGGCAATTTACTA
>JAUNPP010000250.1 GCA_030536685.1 Lachnospiraceae bacterium | reverse complement strand
ATCCCGTTTTCAACACTTTAAATGATTAACAAAGCCGGAATCCCTTGAAAAATAAGGAAATTCCGGCTTTTCATTCCTCTGAAAATGTTGTATGTGAATTCTATTTTAAAAACTTTTTTATTATTCCGTTCAATTCTTTTGGTTTGTAATGGAGTCTGTCTAAAGGGAGCATGGTTAATTGGGCTAATGCGTCTAACGCTGCACTTCCGTCGTAGAGTGCCATGTATTCCACATCGTGGACATTTACCACATTCATATTCTTCAGGGTTGTTATAAGGTTCTCCGTTGTGACATGTGTCCCCTGTTTATCTAGTTTTACTTCCAGAAGCCGATATATAAGCAATGCGGTATAGCAGATAAGAAAATGTGCTTTTATTCGTTCCGGAAGGTGATGATTTACAGGTCTGCCATCGAAATTTGTTTTCATGATGCGAAAACAATCCTCAATCTGATATCGCTTGCTTGACACGGCAAGAATCTCCTTTGCAGAATCCTCAAGATTTGTTGCAACTGCATAGTAACCGTCATATTTTTCTTCATTTGCTATTTTTTCTTCGTCAAGTATATATTCCACAACTGCTTTTTCTCCAGATTTTGTTTTTGCCACACGTTTCATAAATCTTTTTACATCGTTCGGCCCTTTTTTAATTTCTTCCGGGTCTTTTAGAGAAAGGAGATTTTTAGCTCGTTCTACCTGACGGCTGCGAACTGCCCGCTGGTACTCCATCATTTTTCTGGAAAATGTAATAATAATCTTTTGTTTTAAGAGACCGGTGGCTTTTCTCTTGACAGTTCGTCCGTTGTTAAGTGTAACTTCTTCATAGAGACCGAGGTCTAAGGCTTTATCTGCTTCTATGATTTTGTATGCTTTATCTTTGTAAAGTGCAAGATTATCCGGATCGTACCGGTCAAAAGTTTTCATTTTTTCTATTGTAACAGCGGAATCATCGGAAAGAAGCTTGTAATCATAATCATTAAATACTGCTTTCTTCAAATCATCGCTGAGTTTCTTGAGAGATTGTGTCACAATAAAAGCACGGCCTCCCATGCTGTTGAATTTTCTTATATTATAAGAACCAAGTCCTGCATCTGCACAATAAATAAATTTTGCGTGGTCAAGCATTTTGGAAACTTCCTGTTCCAGAGGGATGGCAGTAAGCTGTTCGTTGGTATTTCCCGGATGGAGACACATGGTAATGGGAATTCCATCACTGTCCATAAATAACCCCATTTCCACAATTGGGTTTGGACGGTGTTCTTTGCTGAAACCGTATTGTCGTAATCCTTTCAGTACTTCTCCGGTAACTTCATCTATAAATTCCTCGTCTGCCTGCTCACATTCAAAATAGAAATTTGTGCAGTCATAATAAAGAATGGATGTATCCCTCTTCACAATCGTATTGCTTTGCTTGTAAAGCCATGCAAGGTAATCATCATAGTGCTCTTCCAGAAAATCCATAAAGCGCAGTATATGCTGATAATCAAAATCCGGGTTTTCATAATAAGTGCCAAGAGTTTTCACTGTGGCGAACTTGGAAAGCGGATCCATAATCCGGACATAAGTAAGAAAACGGTGGATGGTATAGCAGTCAAAAGTTATCTTTCGGCCAGCACTTTTTTCTTTGAAGAATTCCTTGAGCCTGAGATCCTTCATCAGGTTCTGAAGAAAGAAGTAGCCGATGTTCACCCAAGTGGAAGAAGAATACGCATTGCCAGAGCGTTTCACACGTTCGTTGTAATCTGTAGTAATGGAATGCTTGACCTTACCGACACGATATTCCTCATTCATTCTTTCAGCCATTTCCTTAGCATAAGCCAGAGGATTATCTGTTATTTTCAAAAGTTCAGAATGCTTGCCAACTTTTTTGATATTTTTGCTGGTAACTTTCTTGCCGTTTCTAAACCCATGCTGGATGTAATATGTGGGATCAGAAAGACGCTTATCGAAATATACTTTCATAAACAATCACCTCGTACTTATT
>JAUNPP010000089.1 GCA_030536685.1 Lachnospiraceae bacterium | reverse complement strand
AGCAGAGGACTGAAAATCCTCGTGTCGCTGGTTCGATTCCGGCTCTGGGCATTTTATAAAGCATGGGATACTAGCTCAGGTGGTAGAGCACTTGACTTTTAATCAAGTTGTCCGGGGTTCGAGTCCCCGGTGTCTCATTTATAAGGAAAAGCTATGAGGTACCAGATTGGTACTTCTTTTTTTATTTTTACAACGGTTTTTAGGCAGGTGATAATTTGGCAGATACGTATGATACATTGAATATGATCCTGGTTCATCTATTTCGTGAAATTAATAATCTGGAAGAAAAAGCGATTATAACAGATGAATTTAAAGATATTACCAATAATGATATGCATGTTATAGAGGCCATTGGTTTAAATGATGAGAAGAATATGTCTACAATAGCGGGAAGTCTTTCTGTTACAGTAGGAACTCTTACAACAGCTATGAACAGCCTGGTAAAAAAAGGTTATGTGGTTCGTCGAAGAGGAGAAAAAGATAAAAGGGTTGTATATATATCGCTGTCGGAAAAAGGAAAAAAGGCATATCTGCATCATGAAAAATTTCATAAAGAAATGATTGACGCAGCATTGCAGCGCCTGGATAGTGAAAAAACTGAAGTTTTGGTTCAGGTATTGAAAGATCTGGCTGAATTTTTAAGTGCCTGGAAACAATAAAATTGTAAAATATAAAGTGAATATGACATGGAATTAAAGAAGGACATCCTGAATCGAAAAAATCGAAAGGGATGTCCTTTTTGAGGTGTATAACGGCAAATGATTAATATTTAATATTTAAAGACCGCAATACCGTAAGCCGGTAAATCATATTCAAGCCGATAAGGTTCATTATCACAAATCTCTTTAACTGAAGTAAAAATATCCTTCTCTGACGGTTTCGTGATTAATCCCCGTGTTTCGTCTAAAAGCAGAGTATATTTGCCCTTCTTCGGTACTCCTACTGCGTAATCAGGATATTCTACCGGAGTAAAATTCAGAATGAACAGCAGATTTGTTCCGGATTTGGGTGCACGGCGGACAAAGCTGAAAATGCTTCGTTTACTGTCATCTGCATTAATCCATTTGAAATTGCTCAGATGACAATAGTCTGAATACATACAATTGTACTTTTTGTAAACAGACAACAGGTCATGGACAAAGTTTTGCAGCTGTTTATGCTGGGGATCATATTGCAGATACCAGTCTAATTGCCGTTCCTCATCCCATTCACTGTCCTGTCCGAAGTCCTGTCCCATAAATAAGAGCTTTTTGCCCGGATGTCCAATAAAATAAGTGTAAGCAAGCTTTAAGTTGGCGATGCGGGATTTTTTATCTCCGGGCATCTTCTGATACATTGATCCCTTCATATGAACGACTTCATCGTGAGAAATCGGTAAAATAAAGTTTTCGCTGTCCGCGTAGGTAATGCCAAAGGTCATGCTGTTGTGATTAAACTGGCGGAAATAAGGATCATATTTCATGTATTCCAGATAATCATGCATCCATCCCATATTCCATTTGAAGCTGAATCCCAGACCGCCGTTTTCAGGTGATGCTGTGACTTTAGGCCATGAAGTGGATTCTTCTGCAATCATCATAACACCCGGATTACGTTTTTTCATAATACTGTTCAGGTGCTTGAAAAGCTCGATCGCTTCAAGATTTTCATTACCGCCATTGATGTTGACTGCATGAGCCTTATTGTTTCTGCCGTAATCCAGATACAGCATGGAAGATACCGCATCTACGCGCAATCCATCAATATGAAACTGTTCTACCCAGAACAGTGCATTGGCAATCAGGAAATTGCATACCTGAGTTCTGCCGTAGTCAAAAACCTTTGTCCCCCACTCTTCATGCTCGGATTTTAAGGAATCTGCATATTCGTATACGGGCTGTCCATCAAAATCAGCCAGTCCATGAGCATCCTTGGGAAAATGAGCCGGCGTCCAGTCCAGAATCACACCAATTCCGTTGTTATGCAGATAGTTTACCAAATAAGCGAAATCCTCAGGTGTACCGTAGCGTGAAGTCGGCGCATAATAACCGGTGACCTGATAACCCCAGGAAGCATCAAGAGGATGTTCAGGAATGCCGATCAGTTCAACGTGAGTATAACCCATTTCTTTTACATAGGAAGTCAGCTCACTTGCCAGTTCTTTATAGGTAAAATACCAGCTTCCATATTCGTCACGATGTTTTTTCCAGGAACCCGGATGAACCTCATAAATGGAAACCGGCATCTCAAGAGGAGACTTTTTATTCCTTTTTTCTATCCACTTTTTATCGCTCCAGGATATGGTGCTTAAGTCAGTTACGACGGAAGCTGTACCTGGTCTGCATTCTGAAAAATTTGCATAAGGATCTGCTTTGTAGATAATCCGGTCGTCAACTGTTCGGATTGCATATTTGTAGATTTCACCGATTTCAATATCATTTGTTAAAATTTCAAAAATGCCGCATTCAGGAATTGGCGTCATACGGTGTTTTGAAATATCCCAGTTATTGAAATTGCCTACAAGACTGACAGTCTTGGCATTGGGCGCCCATACAGCAAAATAGATACCTTTTTTTCTTCCTGTCTTTACAGGATGGGCACCTAGCTTTTTATAAATTTCATAGTGTGTACCGTGCCCGAAGAGGTAACGATCCATCTCAGACAGAAATCCAGTAGCTTTCATAGTAACTCCCTTCTATTAACTCCGTTTATATAGAGATGACCGCAAAATTGCGGATTATATGTCACATTATATTACGTTACGATTTTTTTTGCAACAGTAAGAAAAATGTTAAAATTTTATTCATTTTAATTATGGTCTGGAGCAGTATTAAATAAGACTGTGTAAATACGAGCTGTTTCAGGGCGAATGAGAGCGAAAAATAAAAAGAATAAAGAGAGTATAAAGAAAAAATAAAAAAAGACGATATATATTGACAAATAAGATGAACGTAACTATAATACAAAACATACTCGATAAAACACATGATAGGAAAAGAGGTACGATATGAGAAATAGTGTGATAGGTATATGCGATGTGAATACAGTCTATATGAAAAAACTGGCAGAGTACTTTATGCAGAAAGCAGATATTCCTTTGCAGGTGATGACTTTTTCTCAGGACAGACAGTTGTTTCGTTATCTTCAGAAAGGTAATCTGGATATTTTGATAACGGGAGAAGAACTTCCTTTGGAACGGCTGAGGCAGTGGTTTGGTGTTGATTTGAGTATGGAATTTTCAGAAAGTCCGGAGAATTACAGGAAAAGTGGGGAATGGTACGGCGAAGGAGAGGAGGATAGGGATTCGCCTGCGTGCAGCAATAAAGGAGGTGAAGAGGTTCGGAAGAAAATCAGCTGGGGAATCGAGCTGAAGGATTCGTTCGTTAAAACCGAAAGGAGTGGAGGTTTTTTTATTAAAACCAGCAGATATCATTCTTCAGCGGAATTATTAGCGCTGGTTACAGAATTGATCGTACAGAATAGAGCAGATTCAGACTGTGATGCCTGGAAAAAAGATACAGCTGGAAGAAGGGAGCGCAACGGCTGTATGATCGGGATTTATTCTCCGATTCATCGGTGCGGTAAAACTTCTTTGTCTGTACTGATTACAGAACTTCTGGCTAAAAAAGGAAAGTCTCTGATGATATGTATGGATCACTATTCTGAAATTTTTGCAGAAGAAGATGAAAATCTGGCAGATTTGATTTACAGAATCAGTGGTGGAGATAATCTTCGTTCTGCAGGGGAAAAATTGTGTGATTTTGAATTGTACACAGATTTTGTAAGGGAATGGCAGGGAGTTTCTTATATAGCGGCATCCGTATCCGCCGAGGATACAGTGGAGATTTCTTCAGTACAGTTTTGTAATTTGATGGATTTACTGAGGTACAGAAGTGATTATGAGTATGTTGTAGTTGATTTTCGAGAGGATATGGAGGGGATTCACAGAATACTGAAGCAGTGTGATGTTGTTTTTATGCCTTGTCTGGAGGACTGCAGTTCCAGAAGTAAGCTTTTGATGTTTGAAAAAAGTCTGAAAGAACTTATGGATTTAGAAGAATATGAGGAGTTGATGAAGAAGATTCATCAGATACAGCTTCCTTATGTGATTGAAGCAGGCGATATGGAGAATTATTACAGAGAACTGCTGTGGAGTGATTTCGGAAACGCTGCTGGCCGACTTTTGGAACAGTATGATGTTTATTCATAGCAGAGCATGGAGGTGTTCAGGAAAGTATTTTGGGAGGTGTCTGTGAAGTACCTGGGAGGTATTTTGGGAAGCATTTTGTTGACTGGAGGTGTTCTGTGAAGCAGCTTCGGAGGAAAGGTATGGAGTTTTAACAGAAGGGGATGAAGAATGAATCAGGTATGTGAACAGCTGCAGCGCCAGATTATAAAAGAACTGGCTGGCGACGGTATGGTTTCTGACGAGGTTTTGCTGAAGAGTATTGATGAGATCATTTGTATGGAAAGCAGGAAGCAGCATTTTTCGTTAAAGCAGCGGATGCAGTACCGGAAAGATATTTTTAATGCAATCAGGGGATTAGACATTATTCAGGAGCTGCTGGAGGATTCGACGGTTACTGAAATTATGGTAAATGGCTATCAGAATATTTTCATAGAGCAGAATGGCAGAATCAGGCGTTATGAAAAATGCTTTTCCTCGGAAGAAAAACTGAATGACATTATTCAGAAGATGGTCTCTTCTGCGAATCGTGTGGTGAATGAAACAACGCCTGTAGTGGATGCCAGGTTACCGGACGGGTCGAGAATCAATGTTGCACTGCCGCCGGTTTCACTGATCGGGCCTGTAATTACGATAAGAAAATTTCCGGAGCAGTTTACAATAGAGCAGCTGATTGCTAAAAAATCAATTTCAGAGGAATGTGCAGTGTTCTTACGTATGCTTGTTGAGGCAAGGTACAATATTTTTATAAGCGGAGGCACAGGAGCTGGGAAAACTACGTTTCTGAATGCATTGTCGAATTATATACCGGATACGGAGCGAATTATCACAATTGAGGATTCTGCGGAGCTTCAGCTGGATATTCCCAATATGGTACGTATGGAGGCGAGAAACAGCAACATGGAAGGGAAAAACGAAATCAGAATCCGGGATCTGATTCGGGCTGCGCTTAGAATGCGGCCTGATAGAATTATTGTCGGAGAAGTTCGTTCGGAAGAGGCTCTTGATATGCTTCAGGCAATGAATACCGGGCATGACGGCAGCATTTCAACTGGTCATGCGAATAGCCCGGCAGATATGCTGACGCGGCTGGAGATGATGGTTCTGATGGGAACAGAAATTCCTTTAACGGCTGTGAAGTCGCAGATTGCTTCGGCAATCGATATTTTGATTCATTTGGAAAGGTTTCGGGATGGAAGCCGGAAAGTAGTATCGGTGGAGGAAGTGCTTGGATATCAGGAAGGAGAAATTTGTATTCAGCCGCTTTTTTTCTATGACAGAGAAAAATCGTGCATCTGCAGAACAGAAAACAGGCTGGCCTTTCAGGAAAAAATGTGGAAAACAGGAAAATTCTCTGTTTCGGCCGCTTTTTAGGGAAACGATAACGATTTATCTGAGTGGAATCGGGCTGAGTCTGATGCTTGCGGCAACCTTTTTTAAGAGCTTAATGGGAATTATTCTGACATTTCCTGTTGCGGCAGTGTATATCAGATATGCAGAAAAAAAGCTGAAAAAGAAGAAAATGCAGCAGCTGGGAATTCAGTTTAAAGATGTAATTCTTGCTTTGGCATCTTCCATGCAGGCTGGCTATTCTTTGAATCATGCTTTTGAAGATGCTTTGGAGATGGGATATGCTGTATACGGAAAACAGAGCTTGATCGTTTCTTTATTTGAAACGGTGGTATGGGGACAAAAGCTGAATATTCCGATGGACAGACTTCTTACGGAGATGGCAGAGAGAAGTGAGCTGGAGGAGGTGCAGAATTTTACGGAGGTAATTAAAGTAACCAGAAGATACGGCGGGAATCTGCCGGATATGATACAGAAGCTTGCTGGTGTGATGGAGGACCATCTGACCGTGAAAGCGGAAATTTTATCAGTTACCACTTCCGTTCGCTATGAAGCGTATATTATGGATCTGATTCCCGTGGCGATTATCTGGTATATGAACCTGACAGAACCTCTTTTTCTGGAAATTCTGTATCATGGTCTCCTGGGGAGATGTTTCATGGGAGTCTGTATGCTGTTCTATCTGATTACTGTTTTCTGGCAGTTTCGTATAATGGAGAGTGTGATGGAATGATCTGGATCATATTAATGGCTGTTACACTTGTGTTTATTGCAGCCGCCGGCAGGAGTGGAAAGCGATTGTTTGAAAGGGATATAGTTCCTGTCAGATGGTTTAAGGCGGCGGGATATTTGCTTTATCAGAAGGTGACAGTACCCTGTTTTTACCATCAGAAGAAGCCGGATGAATCAAAGCTGTATAAACAGATGCAGCAAATGTATGTAAAACAGGATATCTATGCTGAGTGGAGAGAGTATCAGGCACAGAAGCATGCGCTGGTTCTTGCAGGACTTTTGATGGCGCTGGCAGTGTGCAGCGGAGTGTTTTTACAGCAGAACTATTGGAAAGGCAGAGAAAGTGTAAACAGCAGGCTGCAGCGGCCTCTTTATGGGGAACAGGCAGAAGAATACTCCTTTCATATTAAAACAGATGAGGGAAAGGAGGATGAGGTTCAGTTTGCACTGGAACCGCAGATCTATCAGAAAGAGGAAGTTAAACGGCATTTTGAAGCGTATTATGAGGTTTTGAAGAAAAAAGTAAAAGGAGAAAATCCTTCTCTTCAAAAGGTGAGGAGCCGTTTGGATTTTGAGCCGGATGAGGCTTGGAAAGGAATTGAAATTACATGGAATCCGTCTGATTACAGTTTAATCAGTGACCAGGGAGAGGTTTTGCTGGAACAGGCAAAGACAGGGAAAAACAATCTGAAACTGTATTTAACGATGGTACATGAGCAGTACAGCAAAACATTTGAGCTTCCGGTCACAATTGTAAAGTATAAATCAGATTCTTCCGGAAATCTTGGGGCTTATCTGATGGAGCTGCAGGAAAAAAACAGGGAAAAAGCTTATTTTGAACTTCCGAAGGAGGTCAACGGAGCGAAGATAGACTATACTGCTTCTGAAAGTGATGACACGGCTGCCGGCATTGTTCTGTTGATTGCTTCCATTGTTGTTTTACTTTTGTATAAAGAGCAGCTGATGATAAAACAGCAATGCGAAAAGCGGGAAGTACAGATGAAGGCTGATTACCCGGAGATCGTGTCAAAACTGTTGATCTTGATTCGCGCAGGAATGCCGGTGAGAAGTGCCTGGGGAAGAATGGTAAGCGAATACAGAGTGCAGAAAAAACAAACAGGGGTGCTTCATTATGCATTTGAGGAGATGCAGGAAGCTGTTAAGGAAATGGAAAATGGAGTCAGTGAAGGTGAGGCGTATCTGAATTTTGGGAAACGATGCGAGCAGCATCTGTATTTAAAGCTTGGAAGTCTTTTGGAACAGAATCTGCGAAAGGGCAGCAGCGGGATTTCGGGTCTGCTCGAAAGTGAGCGGATTCAGGCTCTGGAGGAGCGCAGAAGACAGGTTCGGGCAGCCGGGGAACTGGCGGGTACAAAGTTAATGATGCCGATGATTATTTTATTCGGACTGGTGCTGCTGATTATTATGGTACCGTCATTTTTATCATTTGGCGTCTGATGCCGCTATTTGGCTGGCATTTGACAGAGAAGGATGTGAAGCGTATGAAATGTATGTGGAGATGTATAAACGCGTTACAAAGAGGATTAAACAGGATTAAGCAGCATTTATGTGCTGATGATGGAGTTGGAGTGGTGGAAATCATTCTGATTCTCGTGGTATTGATTGCACTGGTGGTTATTTTCAAGAGTCAGCTGAATACTCTGGTAAATAACATCTTTTCCAGTATTAACAAACAGGCCAAAGGAATTTATTAAGCAGGGAAGTGCCTATGAAAAACAGAATGCAGACGGGTAGTATTACTGTTTTTCTGAGCCTGCTGCTGGTATTGCTGATTTCAGTGGTAACTGCATCATTGGAATCAGCACACCTGGCGGCTGTCAGAAGTCAGATTGGTATGGGAAGTGAAGCGGCAATGAATAATTTATTGTCGCGATTTGAAAAATCACTTTATGAAAAATATAAATTACTTTTTCTGAATGACAGACAGGATTTTTCTGAAATTCTGGAGAATGAAATAAAGGTTTATGAGCAATTGGAAGGAACTGTGTTAAAAGAAGGAAATCATCTGAGGTTTGCTTCTGACGCGGTTAAGGTAAAACATCTGGTGTATCTGCTGGACAACGATGGAAAGGCTTTTCAGGAGGAAATCAACCAGATTCTGGCCTCTGATGTGATTGCGATGGTAAAGCAGATGATTACAGGGTCTGTGGAAAAGCTGTCTCAAAGTGGAACGGTGACAGAGTATATGAATCAGATCATGGAACAGAGTCCGCTGCTTTCTGAAATGTCAGAGAATGTATCGGCAGCATCAGAACAGGCTTCTTCAGGAAACAAAGGAATTGGAGAATTGAAGGATGCGGCAGAATCGTGTATGAATCTGGTGAAGGATTATCAGCGTGAAAGCAGTCAGCCCGGCAGTGATCAGAGCAGCAGTAATCAGACCGACAGTAGTCAGAGCGGCAGTAATCAGGCGGAGCGGAAAAAAACACTTGAAATGGAAGTGCAGAAGCTGAGTGAAAAGAAGCAGAATCTGGAAAAAAATCTGGAAAATGTGCTTGCAGAATTAAAAGAGTATAAAGCATATTCCAAAACTGTGAATGAAAACCTGAGCGATGTGCGGGAAGGATTGAAAAATGAGGAGCTGGATGACAGCTATAAAGAAGCTTTGCATGGGGAACTGAAGTCTGTGCTGGATATGACTTCTGAATCAGGAGAATGGTACGATCGGATGGAGAAAGCCGAAAAAACTGTAACAGAGAATCTGCAGACAGTGCGATCTATTAAAATTCCATCGGGAGAGGACCTTTCTAAGGAAAGCATTTTGAGTGGAAGGACGGAGGAGATGCTGCAGAAAACGACTCAGGCAATGGAAAGGTGCGCGGCTGTTGATATCCCGGTAAAAGAAACTGCTGTGGAAAACAAGTACAGCTTTTCCGCAAAATCTCTGTTGAAAACCGTTCAGACGTTGATAACAGAGGGCGTTTTTTCAATCGTTGTGGATAATAAAAGCAAATTATCCAAAAGAGAGGTGGATAACCGTGATATGCCGTCTGCAGGAAATGGACGAAAGGCAGCGGAGAGTGGAAAAAATATGTTTCAGACAATGGTGGATAAGAGCCGTGATACACTGACACTGAATATTTATCTGTCACAGTATATGGATTCCTATACAGATGATAAGAACTATGATCTGGAATATATTATCGGAGGCAGCAATTCAGACATTGAAAATCTGAAAGCAGCAGTGAATCAGCTGGTATTTCTCAGACAGGCGATGAATCTGGTATATTTGTTTACGGATACTGTCAAAAGGCAGCAGGCCCAAAGTGCAGCGGCAGCAATTCTGGCAGTAACTGCAAATGCAGTATTGATAGAAGGTCTGGCAGTTATTATTTTAACAGCCTGGGCTTATGCGGAAGCTGTTTCGGATGTCAGAGCTCTTATTCATGGCGAGAAAGTAACATTTATGAAAAACTCTGGTACATGGAAGCTTTCACTGGAAAGTGCAGCAGATTATAAAAACTGGACGAAAGAGAGTGGGGCGAAAGATGAGTCAGGAATGAATTATGAAGAGTATCTTAGAATACTGTTATTTTTTCATTCACGTGAATTGAATATGCTGCGGGGACTGGATATGATTCAGTGGAACATCTGTCAGGATGATCCTGGATTCAGAATTTCGCAGTGTGTGTATTCTGTAGGTACAGATTTTGCATTAAAGGTGAAGCCGGTTTTTGTATCAATGTCCGCAATCGGATGGGGTGGAGATGGAGGATATACATTTAATCATAAAGAAACAAAATCCTATGCATGAAAACTGTAAAGGCAGATGTCAGGGGTCTGTAACGGTAGAAGCCTCTCTTGTCTTGTTTTTATTTATGATCTTCTTCTTTTGCATGATGCATTTTTATACCATATTGAATCTGGAATTAAAGCTGCAGTCTGCATTGGAGCAGACGGGGGATATGCAGGCTGCCTATGCTGCAATTAGTGATTTTCATGATGAGAAGGGGAAACTTTCTTATCTTCAGTGCAGTCTGGATCATATATTTGCCAAAACCAATACGATTCGGCTGGTGGGAAAAGAATTTTTGGATTCTTCATGGATAAGCGGAGGCTGCAGCGGCCTGTATTTTGGAAAAAGCAGTTTTTTAAAGGATGGATCGACGATTGAGCTGATCGTGAGGTATCGGATCGAAATACCATTTTTTAAAGGGATTCATTTTGGTGTTGTACAGCGTGTGAAAAGGCGGATCTGGACCGGAACAGATACCTCAGGCTTGGACAACAATACCGGAGGAAAAGCAGCGAATATGGTTTATGTAACTCCCAATGGCGTAGCCTATCATTTGTATGAGGATTGTAATTATATCGATGTGAAACTCAAAGCCGCAGAATCTTCAGAAATACAAAAAATGAGGAATCAGGATGGAAGCCATTATTATGCCTGTGAAACCTGTAAACCGAGTTTAGGAGGCGTTGTATATGTTACATCCTATGGCAATCGGTATCATTGTACAAAAAGCTGCAGTGCAATTGAAAGAGATGCGGAGTATATATCAGCGGATAAGGCGGGAAACCGACATTTATGCGATAAATGTGCAAAAAGAGCAGGAAAGGGGCGATAAGAAATGTTTGCTGTAATCTGGAAGATTGTTTTTCTGATTGCTTCTGTTTCAGCAGCTGCAGTTATGGCAATCTGCGTGAGAGGAGATCTTATTGTAAAACAAATCAGAGTTGAATGGATTTGGGTATTTATCGGGATAAACTCCATGCTCGCCTGGTGTTTACACGGAAATTTAAAAACCAGTATCTCCGGTTTGGCGTTGGGAATTCTGTTTTGGATCATCAGCATTGGAACAGCAGAAAAAATTGGAAAAGGAGATGCTGGTATGATTTCCGGTATAGGTATTTATCTTGGCTTCTGGAAGACGCTGGCTATTGTTTTCACAGCACTTTTAATGGCTTCCGTATATGGGATGGTCTTATTGAAACAGAAAAAAGGATGGACCTGTAAAATGGCATTTATTCCATTTTTGTGTATACCTTATATGATAGCTGTCGTTTTTTTGCTGTACACCGGAATATGTACACCGAAATAGAAATTTGATACAGAAAGCAGATTCAGGTAAGGATGAATGAGTGAGAAAAAGATACAAAGCGATGGAAAAAAAACGGTGAATGCGTCTGTGACAGTAGAAGCAGCGCTGGTGATGCCACTGATTTTAGCCTGTATCACGCTGTTGATCGTCGTGAATTTTTATTTACATGATCTGGTCATTTTAAATGGAATGGTTACGGAGGCAATTTATGGGGATTCAGAGAATATGGAACAGGTTGTGAAGGAGGATATGCAAAAAAGATTGTTTTGTTTGCAAAGCGTGGAGATTTCTTCGTCTGAAAATCCATTAACCAAAAGTATGAGCTGGGAAAAGGAATATTTTTTTCCGGTTAAAGGTCTTTTAGCAATGGCCGTAAGGGAGACAAGTGTAAAACTAAGTGGGAAAGCACAGAAGCAATCGTGGTCTATGACGCAGATTATCAGATATATAAATCAGGATTAGCAGGAGGATTTTGCTGATGACAGATAGAAAAAGTATGTATGAGGAGAGAACCAGTTATCAGAAAAATGGTGAAAAAAGCTTTCTGGTCATAAGCAGCGTGGAAGAACCTGAGCTGCCTTATCAGATCAATATGATAAGGTATAACAAGATCGAGGGATTATTGCCGGTTCAATTTTTTATTGAAGATGGAGAATACCGGTATTTTTATGATATTTCCTGTAAAGAGTCATTGACTGAAAAGATGAGGCATAAAAAGTACAGTATCAGGGAAATACGCACAATTATGTCCGATTTATATCGCTGTGTACAGCAGATGGAGGAGTATCTGCTTGATACGAACTGTTTGATTCTGGAACCGGAGTATTTGTTTTCAGATAAAAATAATCTGAATATACAGTTTTGCTTTTATCAGGATAAAAAGGAATCTTTTGAAAAATCACTGGAAAAGCTGTTTGATTATTTTATGAATCAGCTTGATTATCAGGATGAAAAAACAGTAGTATTGGTATACAGCCTGTATCAGAAGTCGCGTGAGGAGCATGCAGCGCTTTATGAGCTTATGAAAACCTTCTGTACAACAGGCGGTTCTGCAGGTATGCAAAAAACGTTGAATCCGGAGAAGAGAGAAACTTCAGGTGAGTCTGAATGGAAAACGGGGCAGGCAGATACAGATAGTGAAAATAAGGCTGGAACAGGCAGAGATGGAACAGGCAGAATTGGAGCAGGCAGAACCGGAACAGGCAGAACTGACATAGGCAGAGATGACGCAGATGAAGATGACAGGGATGAAAAAGCCTATCTGACAGCGGAATTGCTTTACCGAATCGTTCCTTATATACCGGATGTTGTCGGTGGATACATTATTGCCAGAATTTTATGGTATGTGAGCAAAAATCATATACAGATGTCGGGGAAAACATTTATGCTGTGGATGTTTGCTGTAGCTGCGATACTCGGAGTATGCGGTATTCTTTCTGTAATCCTATCGTCTTGTATGGAAAAGAAAAGAACAGAAGCTGAAGAAGAAAACAGAAGAAAAATCGAAAAAGATGCAGATGCGGAAAGGGAAACGGAGAGAGTATCGAATGGAAATGTTGGGAAGCAAACAAAGAAAGCACCGAATGGAAATGGTGTAAGGCAAAAAGAGAAAGTACTGAATAAAAATATTATAGAGCAAACCGAGAAATCTGAGGATGAAGATGGGTATGAGGAGTTTTGCTTTCAGGATTTTCAGGAAGAAGATGAACTGGAAGCGATTTTTCAGACCGGAAGCAGCAGAAAGACTGCTGCGGAGATTCATTCTCTGCCGGCTACGGTGGTTATGTGTGAGCCGGAACTATTCAGGGCTTTTAATCCGGTATTGGTAAGTGAAAATAAAGAAAAATTTCAGGACATTTTATTGAATGAGCGTTCTATGGTTCTTGGTAAAATCAGGGGAGTTGTGGATGTTTGCCTGGATGGAAAAAGTATAAGTCGTGTACATGCAAAAATCAGCCAGGATGAAAATGGATGTTGTATTACCGATCTTGGATCAACCAATGGAACCTTTGTCAACGGAACCCGGATCGTGGAACGACAGAAAGTATATTTAGAGGAGGGAGATCAGGTTCGTATTGCGGAAGCAGAATATAGGTTTCAGTCTTCAGAAACACAAAATCTCCATTCACAGCGAATGTCAGATGTGATATAATAAACAGCATAAAGTAAAAAACTGACAGAATATCATAACTGACAGTAACAAGGAGGATTAGTCATGAAAGACAATAATTGTATTTTCTGTAAAATTGCAGCGGGAGAAATTCCATCCAAAACAGTATATGAGGATGAGATGTTTCGGGTTATTCTGGATCTGGGAGCTGCATCTGAGGGGCATGCCTTGATTTTACCGAAAGAGCATTACGCAAATTTAATGGAGCTGGATGAAAAAACTGCTGCAGCTGTTCTGCCTCTTGCAGGAAAAATTTCAAAAGCAATGATGAAAGGTCTGAATTGTGATGGATTAAATCTGGTTCAGAATAACGGCGAAGAGGCCGGACAGACGGTCATGCATTTCCACCTGCATATGATCCCGCGATATAAAGGCGGGGCAGAAGTGATTGAATGGAAGCCCGGAAATCCTAAAGCAGAAGAAATGGAAGCGACTGCTGAGAAAATTAAAGCAGCATTATAGAAGATACTGCTGCAGGAAATAGCAAAGCAAAATAGTAAAGAAAAATAATAAAGAGAAA
>JAUNPP010000249.1 GCA_030536685.1 Lachnospiraceae bacterium | reverse complement strand
GGGTTCGATTCCCGCCAGGTCCACTATTAAGAAAAACCAGTAAGTACCGCAAAGGCGCGTATTTACTGGTTTTTTATTTTGAAATATACTCGGATGGAAGCGCAGTCAGGATCATTCCTCAAGGTCAGGGTCTTCTTTTTTTCCCTTATCCAGCAGATTTCGCAGCATCTCATGCAATCCTGTGGATGCCAGACCTGATATCATACCGCCAAGAATGACTGTTCCGTTAAGCTCAGGCCAACTGATCAAAACATTAATAATAGTTCCCAATATCAACATAATCAGCGGTATATACTGATTTCCCAGCCATTCAAACAGTTTCGCATGCTTCAAGGCAAACCCTACGCACAGACAGATGCCCAGAGTTACCAGATTAATGTAGTCCAACAAAAAATTAATATCCATGTTGTTCCCCCTCATTTTTCATACTTTATACTTATATTTTCACATATCCTGTTTTATTGCATATCTTAAATAAAAAAAGAGGAATTTTATATGCCTGATAATTTTGATAACATTGACGAATTGTTCCAGGATAATCGCTTCAGACGGATATGTCCGCCATGCAGACTCTGCCCTCCTCCGCGTCCGTGCCCTCCATGCAGGCCCTGCCCTCCATGCCGCGGCAGAGACAGAGATCGTGATCGCGACCGCCGGGATGGTCGTTGGGATGACAGATGGGATGACTGAACGGACACTCGTGACCGCCAAAATAGCATGTTCCGGGTGAAAGACGATTATTAATCACTGGTTTCATATAAAAGGAGCTGCCCCAAAAGGCAGCCCCTGCTCTGATTTCAAGGATTTCAAAAATCTCCGGCACCCTTGGTATTCTTCAACTTATTCTCCGAATTCTTCCGCACATTTCTTCATCATTTCGCGAATCGGCAGATGATAAGGGCAACGTGTCTCACAATCACCGCACTCTACACAGGCGGAAGCTTTTACTGCCATAGCACTGTAACGGTCTTTTGCCCAGTCTCCAAGACCATATCGCTCCAGATATCCTGCGAAAAGAAATACACTTGGGATATTAATGCCCGCTGTACATGGCGCACAATAGTTACAGCGGCGGCAGAAATTTGTTCCAAGCTGATTACGTGTTTGTTCTATTTTTTTCAATTCCTCTTCGCTTAACGGCGATTTATCCAGACATGCCAGGAGGTTCTGCTGCAATTCTTTTTCTTCTGCCATTCCCGGAATCACAATAGTTACGTTGTCATTTGTACAAATATAACGCACTGCAAGACTAGCATCTTCAATGGCACCGCCTGCCAAAGGCTTCATTGCAATAAAACCGATATTCTTTTCTTTACATTTCGCAATCAGATCTTCGCCCTGGCTTTCTACGATATTGTAAGGAAACATAATTGTCTCTACCCATTCGAGCTCCAGTGCTTTCTCAAAAACTGCAGTGGAATGAGCCGTAAGACCGATATGTCCGATTTTTCCTGCCTCTCTGGCTTCTTTAAGAGCCTCAAGCGCACCATCTTCCCCTATGACCTGCTCAAGCTGCTCCATACTCGGGTTATGTATCTGATATAAATCAATATAATCTGTTCGGAGGTTCTTAAGACTCTTCTCCACATCTGCTGCCATAGCTTCCTTTGTTCTTGCCATACTCTTTGTTGCAAGGACAAATTTATCTCTGATGCCTTCCAGAGCATAACCCAAATACTCTTCGCTGACTGTATATCCTCTTGCAGTATCAATATAGTTCACACCGGCTTCTACCAGCTTCTGCGCCAATGCTTTTGTTCCCTCTGCATCAATTCTCTGAATAGGGATTCCGCCAAGTCCAAGGCGTGAAATTTTAAGTCCTGTTTTTCCTAATGTTACAAATTCCATGTTTTCCTCCCTCGATTCCTTTATCATACTTCGCAAACGGAATCACTCTGACTTTTAACAAAAGCCCGCAAACTTAATGTCTGCGGGCCTGTCATTTCTCAATTAAGCAGATATTTGCAATCCGCTCTGCTGCTTATTATACTCTGG
>JAUNPP010000088.1 GCA_030536685.1 Lachnospiraceae bacterium | reverse complement strand
TCTGTTTTTGAATTTCTCTGATCATTTTGCATATACAGCTGTCTTGCTTCTACACTGCATTTGCATTACTCCATATACCCGCCCTTCATAGGAGATACTGCGTGTTCAGAGAAGAGTTTCAAAACGCCGCTCTTATATTTCGGTGTTTTGGGTTTCCAGGCTGCTTTTCGGTCTGCCAGGATTCGTGTCACTTCTTCTTTAGGAAGTTTTTCGCCTTTTACACCGATAATTTCCAGGATTCTTCCAGGGATATCAATCTGAATCAGATCATCTTCTTCCAGTAAGGCAATCGGACCGCCTTCTGCTGCTTCCGGAGAAACATGACCAATTGCAGGACCTTTAGAAGCGCCGGAAAATCTGCCATCTGTAATTAACGCAATACTTTTTCCGAGCTCCGGATCAGAGGAAATCGCTTCTGTTGTATAGAACATTTCCGGCATTCCCGAACCTTTCGGGCCTTCATAACGGATAATTACCGCATCTCCCGGCTGAATTTCACGTTTTAAAACTGCAGCAATGGCGTCTTCTTCGCAATCAAAGGGTTTTGCTTTTAAAACTGCCTGAAACATTTCTTTCGGGACTGCAGAGTGTTTTACAACAGAACCTTCAGGAGCAAGATTTCCCTTCAAAACAGAAATTGTGCCATTTGTTCCGATTGGTTTTTCAAAAGGGCGAATCACATCTGCAAGTTTCAGATTCCAGGGCTTGAGATAATCGCTGCATTTTTCATAAAAACCATTTTTCTCTAATTCTTCCAGATTTTCTCCCACAGTTTTTCCGGTGACAGTCATTGCATCCAGATGCAGCATGGATTTAATTTCCCTCATAACAGCCGGAACTCCACCTGCATAGTAGAAAAACTGAGCCGGCCATTTTCCGGCAGGACGAATGTCCAGAAGATAATGCGCACCACGATGCAGGCGATCGAATGTATCACCATCGATTTCCAGCCCAAATTCATGCGCAATAGCCGGGATATGGAGCAGAGAATTGGAAGAGCCGGAAATCGCTGCATGTACCATAATCGCATTCTCAAACGATTTCATAGTTACGATGTCAGAAGCTTTTACGCCTTCCAAAGCCAGCTCTACTGAGCGTTTTCCAGCCTCATACGCAGCCTGTTTCAGTTCTTTACAGGTAGCAGGCATCAGCGCAGTGCCAGGAAGCATTAACCCCAGAGCTTCCGCCATAATCTGCATTGTAGAAGCAGTTCCCATAAAGGAGCAGGCGCCGCAGGAAGGGCAGGCATGATGTTTATAATAAGTTAACTGTTCCTCAGAAATCTCTCCTCGCTGGCACATAGCAGAATAAGCGCCAATCTGTTCCAGTGTCAGCAAATCAGGACCTGCATCCATAACGCCACCGGTCACCATAATCGCCGGCATATCCAAACGTCCGATCCCCATCAGACAGGCAGGAACTGATTTATCACAGCTGGCAAGAAAAACACCGGCATCATATCCAGTTGAATTTCCATGAATTTCAATCATATTGGCGATCATATCCCGATGCACCAGAGAATAATTGATACCGTCATGTCCCTGAGAAATTCCATCGCAGATATCTGTTGTAAAATAGCGCGCGCCTTTTCCGTTTGCGTCCTGAATACCCTTTAGCACTTCGGCCACCAGAGTATCCAGATGAGCGCTGCCGGGATGGCTGTCGCCAAATGTACTTTCAACCATAATCTGAGGTTTTGATAAATCTTCCAAAGTCCAGCCCATACCCATTTTCAGAGGATCATTCTCCGGAGCCAGTGCTCTGATTTTTTGACTGTGCAATTCTTTCATGTTGTTTCCTTTCTTAAAAGCGATTCGTTTTCTATTGTTTCGTTATTCATCTGACGTCTGACTTGTTTTAAGTATAGCACATTCTATTTTTCTTGCAAGTCATCTGACGTTTTTCTACTTTTTAACAATAATAATCAAGATAAACTAGCTATATTTCACAAAAACTCAATGTTTTCCCAAAAATACATCTGCTGTATCAAGGAATATTCGCTTTATTTTTACACAAATGCGGAGCAAGACATCGGACGTATTTGATGTCTTGCCCCGTATCTCTGCATAAAAACCTTTTTATTGCACAAATTTATTACACAAAAAAAGGAATCCACTATAGATTCCCTGAAAGTTTACTCAAAAATCCTAATTTAAATTACGGTCCTGTTCCTGTTTCATTTCCAGAATTTTGTCCCTGTTATAAGCCAGATGCATGGTCATTGCAGTGCGGGCTCCTACATAATCTTTTCTGGCAATTGCATTTACAATCTGTCTGTGAGTACGAATTGTTTCTTGTATCAACTCTTTATGGGTTACATTCACAAACATCATAACCGCCGTATCGATGATAGGAATCAGCTGTTCCATCACCTTGTTTTTGGTGCATTCTGCAATATAGCTGTGAAACTGAAGATCTCCCGGAATATAATTATCGCCGTTTGCAATCGCTTCTTCAATCTGATCGCAAATACGGTAAAGCTTCTGAACATCCTCTTCAGTTGCATGAATTGCTGCAATTTCTGCAATACTAGGTTCCAGAATCAGACGAACCTCTACCAGATTTAAAGCCAGAGAGATCTTATCTTCTACATTACGCAGTCCTAACGGGTCATCATCATTTGTTGTAGCATTAACCACATAAGTTCCGGCTCCCCGGCGAATCTCCAGAATACCTTTTGTAACCAGAGATTTTACAGCTTCCCGGATAGTACTTCGTCCAACGCCAAATAATTCTCCCAATTTAAACTCATTCGGCAGTTTTTCTCCAACCGAAACAGGAGTCTGCTGGATATATTGCATCAGCTGTTCTTCTACCTGTTCTGCCAGAAGTTTACTTTTTAAACTTGAAAGATTTTCCATCGTAACCTCTTTTTATGAAAAACGCGCATACCTTTTAAATCCAAAAAGATACACACGTTTTTATAATTTGTTTTATTAAATCACCTGCACTGACAGCCCTACAGCAGCTCCACACCTGCTTTTCTGCAGGCATCAAGTGTCTCTTTGTCCCATACAGAAGCCTGAACTTCTCCAATATGCGCCTTTCCCAGAAGAAGCATACAGAGACGGGACTGACCGATACCGCCGCCGATCGTATACGGAAGTTTTCCGTTTAACAGCATCTTGTGGAAGGGCAGCTCTCTGCGCTCATTGCAGCCTGCTATGGTCAGCTGCTCATCCAGCGCTTTGGCATCGACACGGATACCCATGGAAGAAATTTCCATAGCGCACTTCAAAGGCTCATGCCAGAACAGCAGATCGCCGTTTAAATTCCAGTCATCGTAATCCGGAGCTCTTCCGTCATGGCGCTCACCGTTCTCCATCACACCGCCAATCTGCATAATAAAGATCGTTTTGTGTTCTTTTGCAAACAGGTTCTCTCTTTCCTTCGCTGTTTTATCAGGATAAAGAGCAGCCAGTTCAGAGGAAGTGATAAATGTAACTTCTCTGCAAAGCTCTGTGTTCAGATTTTCAAAGTGATAGCATACCTCATCGAGAGTGTTGCAGATTACGTTCACAATGCGTCTTACCGTATCCTTCAGATAATCAAGATTCCGGTTTTCTTTCCGCATGATCCTTTCCCAGTCCCACTGATCCACATAAATTGAATGCAGATTATCCAGGTCCTCATCCCTGCGAATCGCGTTCATATCAGCCAGCAGACCCTTTCCCATAGGAAAATCATAATGGTATAATGCCATTCGTTTCCACTTGGCAAGAGAATGAACGATCTGTGCCTGAGCGTCAACTGCCGGAATATCAAACGAAACCGGACGTTCCACTCCGTTCAGATCATCGTTCAGACCGGTCAGCGGATCTACTACCAGCGGAGCTGTAACTCTCTTTAAATGAAGAGCCATGCATAATTTTTTCTCAAAAATACTTTTAATGGTTCCGATGGCTTCCTGTGTCTCATAAAGACTGAGCATGGAAAAATACGCATCGGGGATTTCTATTTTATTCATAACTTCCTCCCGGTAAACAAAGTTTTAAAGCATTGCTTCCAGAGCTTTTCTGATTGCTTTAATGAAGCCCTCACTGGTTTCCACTGTAACGTTGTCAAGCTTGGTCATCATCGCCAGATCCTTGGTCATATGGCCGCTCTCAATGGTATCTATGGTTGCTTTTTCCAGTTTCTTTGCAAATTCACATAACTCAGGCAGCTGATCCAGCTCGCCTCTCTTGTTCAGAGCGCCGGTCCATGCAAAAATAGTTGCAACTGAGTTTGTTGAAGTTGTTTCACCTTTCAGATGCTTGTAGTAATGTCTCTGAACGGTACCATGCGCTGCTTCATATTCATAATTGCCCTCGGGTGATACCAGAACAGAGGTCATCATTGCCAGAGAACCGTAAGCAGTCGCAATCATATCGCTCATAACATCACCGTCATAGTTTTTACATGCCCAGATGTAGCCGCCTTCTGAGCGGATTACACGAGCCACAGCATCGTCGATCAGGGTGTAGAAATATTCAATACCTGCCGCGTCAAACTTTTCTTTATATTCTGCATCAAAGATTTCCTGGAAAATATCTTTAAAGGTATGATCATACTTCTTGGAAATCGTATCCTTGGTAGCAAACCACAGATCCTGCTTTGTATCCAGAGCAAAATTAAAGCAGCTGCGCGCAAAGCTTTCAATGGATTTATTGATATTGTGCATACCCTGGATAATGCCGGGGCCGTCAAATTCGTGGATTGTTTCTCTTGTCTCGTTGCCGTCCTTGTCGGTATAAACAATTTCCGTCTTTCCTGCTGCAGGAATCTTCATCTCTACTGCACGGTAAACATCACCATAAGCATGTCTGGCAATCGTAATCGGCTTTGTCCAGGTAGGAACATAAGGTTCCAGGCCTTTTACCAGAATGGGAGCACGGAAAACCGTACCATCCAGAATTGCGCGGATCGTGCCGTTGGGGCTCTTCCACATCTGTGTCAGATTATATTCTTTTACACGTGCTGCATTGGGAGTAATTGTTGCACATTTTACAGCAACACCATATTTCTTTGTTGCATAAGCAGAATCAAAGGTTACCTGATCTTTTGTTTCCTCACGATATTCCAGTCCCAGATCATAATATTCTGTTTTTAAATCGATAAACGGAAGAAGTAGTTCATCCTTGATCATCTTCCAAAGAATTCTGGTCATTTCATCTCCATCCATCTCCACAAGCGGAGTAGACATTTTGATTTTCTCCATATGAGACTCCTTTCAGAATGCAGAACCGTTTGCTGCGGCAGCCTGCATCCTATGTATATTTCCTTATTCGAATACTAATTATAGGACATAACGATTAAATTTGTCAATAATATTCAGAAATACGAGCAGATTTATAATAATAAGACAGAATTTCTGTATATTTATACTGCTTTTCAGCCATATTTGCGGCGCCATACTGGCTCATTCCGAATCCATGGCCAAAACCGCCTCCGAAGATCCGTATTGTATTGCTTTTTTCTCCTGTTTTTGAAGAATCCAAAGCTTTAACATCCAGATAAAAGAAAGCGCTTGGCAAAATTGTAAGCCCCTTTCTGGTACTGCCATCCCAAAGTCTGTAGCACAGGTTTTTCCGTCCCAGCCGTTTTCGTATCGCGCTCGCCCCGTTCACCCGTTCAATGCTTCCGTCTGCATAGGAAATCTGCAGAGCGCTGGCATAACCGCCTTTTCCGCGTCTGACCACTATGAGATCTTCAATTTCTTTACTGCTGATATCGGAAAATGAAAGCTCACAGCTCCAGCGAAACCAGGGTGATTTCCGGTCATACACCATCTCCAGGGAATTTCCGGACTTTTGTTCGCTGCGCACTGTCTTTTGTGTTTTTTGTTCGCCGCACACTGTTTTTTGCGTTTCTTGTTCGCTGCGCACTGTCTTTTGCATTTCTTCCTGCTCAAGTGCCTGATAATCCGCCGCAAATGCCTGATTCATTTTACGGATCTGTGTGCTGCTCAGGGCCGGAAGCACCGAGGCCTTCTGATAATCGGAGCCACTGTTTTGAAAAACTGCTCCATCAGCCTGTTTTCCCCAGGAAGTCGAATAATAATGAGGCTTCAGCAGAGCATTTTCCTGCCGCAAGATCTGTCCTCTGGTCTCTTTGCAGGCTGTTATTGCATCCGCATCAACCGAACCGGACATATAAACCTGATCATCGGTCGTATCCACCAGATTCCAGCCGACCGTATCACCTGTCGAAAGCTTTTTTTGCTTTTTTTGCTTTTCCAATGCAGAAGCTGCATAAGAACGTGCGCAGACCGCCTGTGCTTTTAACGCTTCCAGCCCAAAAGTAACCGGCATCTCCGAGGAAACCACCCCCGGCAGATATGACTCTGCCAAAACCTCGTTCACTACGTAAAAACTGCCCTTTGTTCCATCACGCCAGATGTGAAGGATTCCCGGATAAACCGGCGTTTTTCCTCCCTTTTTAACAGACAGCAGACACAGTCCCCGGCTTTTTGCTTCCACAGAACAGACGGTGATTTTATTCTTTGAAAAATACTCTGTCAAATCCAGCTTTTCCCCTGCCGCAATCTGCCGGGTTCCCGCAGCAGATTTCACCGTAATTTCATCTCTTCCTGTAAGCCGCAGCGCTTCATGTCTCTGGTTTTGCCCGGAATCCGTTATCAAAACCCAAAGCGTTGGCTCTGTTTCATAATGATGCTGTATCAAAATCGAATTTTCCGAGTGAGCGGAAGCTTTTTCATGCGCCGCCGCAGTCTGCGCGGCTCTGGCATCTGAAGTTTGTTCTTCCTGTGATGATTTGCTGTTTTGTTCTTCTTGCAGCAGCTGTATCTGCTGTTCATTTGATCGATCTTCCTGCCATACTGCTGCAGCCTTCAATAAAAGCAATAAAAAAACAGCAATGCAGATTTTTGTTTGAAAAGAAAACAAACTGTGATGAGTGTTTCGGTTTAACATCTGATCCCCTCTGAATATATGGTTATTCTATTTTATCCGATGTTTATCCTGTAAATGCCTGTCCTGTCATCTGTTTTCCGTTGCAGAGTTGCTGCATAAGCTACTGTACTTTTGTACAACGCAGACGCTGCATAAACTGCTGTACTTTTGTACAACACAGACGCCGCATAACAAGCTGCATAACAAAAAAGAGCGGGTATACAATGTAAATCTTGTAACCCGCTCTCTTGCTATCCATATTGCATCCTGAGATACGTTACACAATGGATACACCCGAAATGCCGAATCCTGCACTTTGACTCCTAGCTATAGCTAGGTGGGCAACCGCAATAAGATTTCAGCCATCCACTCAAAGGAGGCCCGACATCCGTCTTACAATATAGGAATCCCGTTTAAAGTAATGTAGGTTCAAAATAGCAGGACTGAATCGTACATTCCAGGCTTTGCGTTCTCTTTTGTTGTGATTAGTATATAACAATTTCAGAAAATTATCAAGCCAAATTTTGTTAGTAAACAGGATCATTTTAGGGTTTCTATTACCATTTACATCCCGTTTTTCAGTGCTATTCCTGGACTTGCGTCCCCTGGACACCCCTGCTGTCTAGAAATCTCTGAACTGCA
This sequence comes from Lachnospiraceae bacterium, assembly GCA_030536685.1. Lineage (GTDB taxonomy): Bacteria > Bacillota > Clostridia > Lachnospirales > Lachnospiraceae > TWA4. The sequence goes on along the minus strand of JAUNPP010000088.1, from coordinate 6,579 downwards.
GCGTTTGCAAATATATGTTCAGAATATATGTTCTTTTTTTGCTTGACAAATATCCTTCTGCAGCGTATACTATTACCAGAACAAATATTCGAGATTGGTGGTGAATACTATGACTTTAGAAGAGAAACTGGTAATTTTGTCTGATGCTGCAAAATACGATGCTTCATGTACCAGCAGCGGAGTGAATCGAAAAGGGGAATCCGGAAAACTGGGCAACGCCTCTGCCTGCGGCATCTGCCACAGCTTCGCAGCAGATGGCAGATGTATCTCGCTTTTAAAGATCCTGTATACCAATGAATGTGTATTTGATTGCCGTTATTGTATTAACAGGGCTTCAAACGATATTCCGCGTGCAGCTTTTACACCGGAAGAAGTCGCACAGCTGACCATTGAGTTTTACCGCAGGAATTACATTGAGGGGCTTTTTTTAAGCTCCGGGGTTTTGAAGAATCCTGTTTATACAATGGAACAGATTTACTATGCTATTCGCCTGCTCCGGCATCAGTACCATTTTAACGGATATATTCATATAAAAGTTATTCCCGGAACACCGCAGGAGCTGATTACAGAGTTGGGATATCTGGCGGACCGGATCAGTGTCAACATGGAATTACCTACCGGAGAAAGCTTGAAAAAGCTATGTCCGCATAAATCAACAGCTTCTATTTTAAAGCCAATGCGCTCCATACAGGAACAGATCCATGCAGACCGTTTTGGCAGGCGCCTCCTTGCAGGCCCACAGCAGCAGCTGGCAGACCCTTTTGCACCGGATAAGCTGTTATCTGTTTCCGGCAGAAAACACTCTGAAAAGACAGATCGGGCACTTACAGTATCCTCCTCCCGACCTGCTTTTGTACCGGCCGGACAAAGTACACAGATGATAATCGGAGCAACTGCCGAAACGGATTATCAGATTCTGACTGCAGCAGAAACCATGTACCATCACTATGATATGAAGCGTGTTTTCTTTTCCGCCTATATTGGAATCAATGAAGATTCTGAGCTGCCCGAGCCCGGTCAGAAACCGCCACTTTTACGGGAACATCGTCTGTATCAGGCGGACTGGCTGCTTCGATTTTACGGTTTTCAGGCAAAAGAGCTGCTGAGCGCCGGGAAACCGAATTTTAATATTTTTCTTGATCCCAAGTGTGATTGGGCTTTGCGTAATCTGAAGCTTTTTCCTGTAGAGATCACTACAGCAGATTATTATTTACTGCTTCGCGTCCCCGGAATCGGGGTCCGATCAGCCAAAAGGATTATTGCTGCCAGAAAAGACTGTCATCTGGATTTTCACACGCTGAAACGGATGGGAGTTGTTTTAAAAAGAGCCCACTATTTTATCACCTGCAAAGGTAAGATGATGTATCCTGTCCGTATCGATCAGGATTCTATTACCCGCAGCCTGATCAACAATGAGCATGAACAAAACTGGGAGATTGCACAGGATCTGAATTATCAGCAGATGTCGCTCTTCCATGATTATAAGCTGAAAAGATAACAGTTTGATCAAAAAGGAGGATTCTTTTTAATGTTATCATCCACATCATCCATTACATACCTTTGTGAAGATACTCCTGACGGTCTTTTAAGCGCCATTTATCAGGCCAATGCAGACAAAGTACCGTTACAGGAGATTCATATCCGAACGAAGAATCAATTGGCATATGAGCTTTTTGTGGAATACAGAGAGGTGGTTTCCGATTATGTTTGCGCAGTAAAAGTTATGGATGCCATCAACCGGCATATTTCACGGCAGGCAGGAGAGATGGTTTATTCAGCGCTGCTGTCATGTGCAGAGGACCGTGGTGACCAGGTACTGCGTTTTATATTAAAGGGATTTCGTCTTGGCGGCAGGATCTGCGATATGCTTGCTTTGTCGGAAGCTGCCGATTTATTTGAACTGCAGCGGAACGTGAATCATGAGGCGCATTATTTCCGGGAGTTTCTGCGTTTTTCCCAGTCAGAACAGGGAATTCTGTTTGCACAGATATCTCCTAAAAGCAATGTACTTCCTCTGATCGCTCCTTATTTTACCGATCGGCTTCCTTCTGAGAATTTTGTGATTTTTGCTGACAGCTATGAACTGACTGTAATTCATCCTGCAGACAGCGGATGGTATCTGGCGCCTATGAAGCTTACAGAATTTCAAAGGGTTCTGGTCAAAAGCATGGAAGAAACCGGCTGGGAAGCCTGTTTTAAAGCTTTCCATCAAAGTATTGCAATCAAAGAACGTAATAACCCGGTCTGTCAGCGCACGCATCTGCCTCTCTGGTACCGGAAGCACATGACGGAATTCAATTAAAAAACCGGATACTGATTCTTCTAACCAATATCCGGTCTTTCCTGAAATTTAAGCGCGCTTAAACGCTGCTGTTATTGTTTATTTCTGAGGGCCTGCAGAAACCAGAGCTTTTCCGGCTTCATTGCCTTCATATTTTGCAAAGTTTTTAATGAATCTTGCTGCTAAATCATCTGCTTTAGCTTCCCATTCAGAAGCATCTGCGTAAGTATCGCGAGGATCCAGAATGTTAGTATCTACACCGGGAAGTTCTGTAGGTACTTCAAGATTGAAGAAAGGAATCTTCTTGGTCGGTGCATTTAAGATATCTCCATTCAGGATTGCATCGATGATACCGCGGGTATCACGGATAGAGATACGTTTGCCTGTGCCGTTCCAGCCTGTATTTACCAGATAAGCCTTAGCTCCGCTCTGTTCCATCTTTCTTACGAGTTCTTTTGCATATTTTGTAGGATGCAGCTCCAGGAAAGCCTGGCCAAAGCAAGCAGAGAATGTAGGTGTGGGTTCTGTAATACCACGTTCTGTACCGGCAAGTTTTGCTGTAAATCCGGATAAGAAGTAATACTGTGTCTGTTCAGGTGTCAGAATAGATACCGGAGGCAGTACGCCGAATGCGTCTGCAGACAGGAAGATTACATTCTTAGCTGCGGGAGCAGAAGATACGGGACGAACAATGTTTTCAATATGATTGATCGGGTAAGATACACGTGTATTTTCAGTTACACTCTTATCATCAAAGTCAATCTTGCCTTCCGCATCCAGAGTTACATTTTCAAGAAGCGCATTGCGTTTGATTGCATTGTAGATGTCAGGCTCAGAATCTTTATCAAGGTTGATAACCTTAGCGTAGCAGCCTCCTTCAAAGTTGAATACGCCGTTATCGTCCCAGCCGTGTTCGTCATCACCGATCAGAAGACGCTTGGGATCAGTTGATAAGGTTGTCTTGCCTGTACCGGAAAGACCAAAGAAGATCGCTGTATTTTCGCCGTTCAGGTCTGTATTGGCAGAGCAGTGCATTGCTGCAATGTCTTTTAACGGCAGATAGTAATTCATCATGGAGAACATACCTTTTTTCATTTCTCCGCCGTACCATGTGTTGATGATAACCTGTTCACGGTCAGTAATGTTGAAAACTACTGCTGTTTCTGAGTTGAGACCTAATTCTTTATAATTTTCCACCTTTGCTTTGGAAGCATTGAAAACAACGAAATCAGGTTCGAAATCTGCAAGTTCTTCTTCGGTAGGCTGGATGAACATATTTTTAACAAAATGTGCCTGCCATGCTACTTCCATAATGAAACGGATTGCCATACGAGTGTCTTTATTTGCCCCGCAGAATGCATCTACTACAAAAAGTCTCTTTTCAGAAAGCTCTTTTAATGCAATCTCTTTTACCGCATTCCAGGTTTCCTGTGTAGCAGGATGGTTGTCATTCTTGTATTCATCAGAAGTCCACCATACAGTATCCTTTGAATTTTCATCCATTACGATGAACTTATCTTTAGGAGAACGGCCAGTATAGACACCAGTCATTACGTTCACTGCGCCCAGTTCACTAACCTGACCTTTTTCAAACCCTTCCAGTCCGGGTTTGGTTTCTTCTTCAAATAATACTTCATAGGAAGGATTGTGTACGATTTCAGTTGTTCCGGTAATACCATACTTACTTAAATCAATTTCGAACATTTTTATCTACCTCGTTTCTTTCATAATGATACGGCAATCGCAAACATAAATTTGCAGTTTTTACATTTTACAAATCTTACAATATCATCTATAAGAAGTGGAATTTTCGCTTCAGGAGTTCCACTTCACAGTATTATACCTAATTGAATTTCATAATGAAATAGAAAAAATCAACAAATATTTTGTGAAAACAACAGATTAAACCTGAATTATTCATGATAGTCTGGAATAAACCTGTTTTCTTCTGATTTTTTTATTTAAATTTCCAAAAAAATCCATCTGAAGCAATGTGTTTTGTAATTTATATACAAATTCCTGCGAAAAGATTCTGCAAAAAGAAAAGCTTTGCAGAGAAAAGAAAGCTTTTACAGGGAAAGGAAAGCTTTTACAGTTTCTTCCATCTGTGAAATTTCGCATACGGAAGTATGCAGTACTTCGGCACTTCTGATATCTTCGATTGCCGCAGGTACCTTTACACCGGAAAGCTCACAGAGAGCGTCTACCAGAGCAAAATCTTCCATTGCGTTATATTTTTCATCAATAGCTGTCATAACGCTTCTGGTAAATTTATAGGGGCTGGCTGTGGATGCGATTACAGCAGGCGCTGTATCGCCGGTTGTTTCCCGGTAATTGCGGTAAACATAGCTTGCTACAGCTGTATGCGTATCAATAATATAATCCGCATTCTGATACATATAGCTGATCTCCTGTGCGGTTTCCGCCTCACTGGCAAAGCCTGCGCAGAAATCAGAAAGCTGTGCCTTCATTTCGTCTGTAATTTCATACTTTCCGTTATTGGAAAGAGCGTTCATCATTGCTACATTCTTTTCTGCGTCATTGCCCGCGATTCGGTAGATCAGACGTTCCAGGTTGCTGGAAATCAGGATATCCATAGAAGGTGAGCTGGTCAGCATAAATTCACGATTTCTATCATAAGCTCCTGTCTGGAAGAAATCAAACAGGACTTTATTCTCATTGGATGCACAAATCAGCTTGCCGAGCGGCACACCGATTGATTTTGCATAGTAAGCGGCCAGAATATTGCCGAAATTGCCGGTAGGCACTACAATATTTAAAGGATCGCCATCTTTTATCACGCCGCGTTTCAGGAGTTCTGCGTAGCTGTAAACATAATACACAATCTGAGGAACCAGACGACCGATATTGATGGAGTTAGCAGAAGAAAAACGGAAACCGCCGGCAGCCATCTCTTCTTTCATTGCCTTGTCATTAAAAATGTTCTTTACTCCGGTCTGGCAGTCATCAAAATTACCTTTTACAGCAACTACCTTACAGTTTGCACCCTTCTGTGTCACCATCTGTTTCTTCTGAATCGGGCTTACACCGCCATCCGGGAAGAATACAATAATACGGGTTCCGGGGACATCAGCAAAACCGGCCAGTGCTGCCTTTCCGGTATCACCGGAGGTTGCTGTCAGAATAACAATTTCATCCTGAATCCGGTTCATACGCGCTGCGGTTGTCATCAGATAAGGCAGGATTGATAATGCCATATCCTTAAAAGCGATTGTTGAACCGTGAAACAGTTCCAGGTAATAAGCGTTGTCTGCTTTTTTAATAGGAGCGATCTCTGCTGTGTCAAACTTGGAATCATAGGCATGGCTGATACAGTATTTCAGGTCTTCCTCTGAATAATCCGTCAGAAAAAGCTTCATTACCTCATATGCTACCTCCTGATAGCTTTTGCCAGCCAGATCGCTGAGCTTTACATCCAGAACGGGCATTGATTCAGGTACGAATAAACCGCCGTCCTCTGCAAGTCCCTGCAGAATTGCTTCAGATGCCTTTACACCGGAAAAACCGCCTCTTGTGCTTCTGTACAAAATTTCTTTCATATTTATCTCCCTATCGTTTTTTATCTTCTGAAGGTCAACTGCAGATATCTGTGCGTCTTTTTGTCCTTCAGAATACGGTTGAAAGTTTTCTTTTAACCTTCTCTCCTGAAAACCGGAAAGTTGACTAAATCATAGCACAGACGACGGTTTCTGTAAAGAATTTCCTTTTTTTCTTTTATCTTGGCAAATTGGCGTTTAATTCAGGTCAATTTGTTTTTATGACTGAATATTTGTTTTTAGTGTAAAAAACTCATGGCCGTCATGCTCAAATAAAAATTCAAGACTTTCATCAAACCATTTCATATTTTCCCTGCCGGCCAGCTTTCTTGCAGCGAAAAATAAAGCGCCTTTTGAATAGTCGGTTCCGGAAAGTGCCATAGAAACCGCTTCTTTTGTTTCTTCTGTGATACAAACCCGGTCAATCGCCCCGTTTTCTACCGGTGAAAACTGATTTTTCTGGTAAACTACGGCTGTTACTGTATCTGGAAAATCCTGATTTTTCATGCGGTTCAATATTACATTCGCCACCAGAATTTTGCCTTTTTGATCACAGATTCCTGCTTCCGACTGCACGATTTTAAGCAAACACTCATAATCCGCATCATTTAACCGAACCTGCGGTATGGATGATGCCGTTTTGGCAGCCTTCTTCTCTTGTCTCACTGTCTTTTTTTCTTTATTTACGGTTTTCTCCCCTTCTTTTATGGCCTTTTCTTTTTCATTTACGGTTTTTTCCCC
>JAUNPP010000248.1 GCA_030536685.1 Lachnospiraceae bacterium | reverse complement strand
AGAGAATAAAAAGATATTATGAGAAAAGAGCAGCATAGTTCACAGCTTCGGCAGTATGAACGGTTTGTAAAAAGGAAAAAAGCGGCTTTGCTGATTTCAATCATCATTACGATTCTGATTGCTTTATACGCAACAGGGGTTGGTTCGATAAAGATTCCGATATCAGAAATATTACGTGCAGTTTTCGGAAAGGCAGAGGGACAGTTTCAGACTGTAATTATGGGAATCCGGCTGCCGCGCGTTATTGCAGGCGTGCTGGCGGGAGCGGCGCTGGCTTCTTCCGGCGCTGTAATGCAGTGTGTGCTGCGAAATCCGCTGGCGTCTGCGTCTACTTTGGGGGTATCGCAGGGAGCGGCGTTTGGAGCAGCGGCGGGGATTGTGCTGTTTGGCGGAGGTGTGGTAAATTCCACATCAGCCGCCTCAGCGATTACGATCAACAATCCGTGGATCGTAACGGTATGCGCATTTGTCTGCGGTGCGATATCGACAGTGGTAATTATTGTGATATCGCAATTTAAAAAAGATATCGGCCCCGGCGGACTGGTATTGGCGGGCGTAGCGCTCAGCTCACTGTTTGGCGGAGGAAGTACACTGCTGCAGTATTTTGCAGACGACCAGAAGCTGGGAGCAATTGTTTTCTGGACGTTTGGAAATCTGGGGAACAGCAGCTGGAAGGAACTTCTGATCCTTGCGGTGATGCTTTTGGCAGCGCTTTTCTATTTCTTACTAAACAGGTGGAATTACAACGCAATGGAAAGCGGAGCGGAAACGGCGCAGAGTCTTGGTGTAAATACACGGGCAGTGATGTTGGTCAGCATGGGAATCTGTTCGCTTCTGGCAGCGACAGCAGTCTCATTTGTCGGAATTATCAGCTTTGTCGGCCTGGTGGCGCCGCATATTATGCGGAAATTTGTAGGAAATGATTATCGCTATCTTGTTCCGGGTTCTGCAGTTGCAGGCGCGCTGCTTTTAATTCTGGCCGACACATTTGGCCGTTCTGTTATTGCGCCGGTTATTTTGCCAATTGGAGCAATTACGTCATTTCTGGGTGCGCCCATGTTCCTGTTTTTACTGTTCAAGGGAGGTAATAAGCGTGGTTAGCATTGAAAATATTACATATTCATACGGACGTACATCGAAAAATGTGCTGGAAGATATCAGTTTTAAGATAGAACCGGGAGAATGTATCGCAGTTCTCGGCAACAATGGAGCGGGAAAAAGTACATTATTAAAATGTATTGACCGGATTTGCCCGGCCGGAAAAGGAACGGTTGTTGTAAACGGCAAAGATGTATTTCAGATGAATGGACGCCAGATGGCTTGCCATATCGCATATGTAGCGCAAAATGCCGCAGCCGTGAATATGACGGTTTTTGATACGGTTCTTCTCGGACGCAGACCTTATATCAAATGGGATGTTAGTGAAAAAGACCAAAAAATCGTAAATGAGATCCTTTCTCAGATGAAGCTGGAGGATTATGCGCTGCGCACCGTATCAGAACTTTCCGGCGGTGAGGCGCAGAAGGTTATGCTTGCCAGAGCACTGGCACAGCAGCCTCAATTTTTACTGCTGGACGAGCCAACCAGCAATCTTGACCCGCGCAATCAGCATGAAGTGCTTCAGGTAGTCAGAAAAATCGCAAAAGAACATCATATCTGCGTAGCAATCATCATTCATGACCTGAATCTGGCAGTTCGCTATTGTGACCGCTTTCTGTTTTTAAAGGATTCCCATGTTTATGCATATGGAGGACGGGAGGTTATGACCTCAGAGGTTATTGAAGCGGTTTACGGAATGCAGGTGCAGATCATACAGCATGAACAGATTCCGATCATCATACCATTTCCGGAAGTAAATTCCGAAAGCGGGAGTCAATCTGTTTTTGCTGTAAAAAATGAAGAGAGAAAAGCCCAGGGCCGATTACAGGGCGCAGGCAGAAAGAAAATTTTATTCGGATAAACCGAAAGCAGATATTGAATGCAGCTGATAAATACAGATATTAAATGCAGCTGATA
>JAUNPP010000247.1 GCA_030536685.1 Lachnospiraceae bacterium | reverse complement strand
TTAAAAATTCTGCACTCTATTCCGTATTCAGCGAGTCTTTTCGGATAGTCCTTTGGCAGCGTCAAAAAACAGCCAATATCGTCATAAATAACCCGAACCTGTAGCCCCTGCCTTGCTTTTTCCTTTAATATTTCCAAAATGGTATTCCACATCTTTCCTTCCTGAATAATAAAAAATTCAAGAAAGATATATTTTCCGGCATTCTTAAGCTCCTTACATAATCTCTCAAATGCTGCTTCTCCGGAAGGAAAATAAGTACATCTGGTATGACGGCAAACCGGGAACCCTGCCTGCTGTAAATATGTAATCTGCGAAACACACCCCGGTGCCAGACGAAGTGCAGTACGATACTCCTCCTCCCCATCCGGCAGAAACGGATGAATCTCCCTGCTTAATTTTTCCAGCTTCTGATTCACCCGCCCAGGGGATGTCTGGCAAGTGAGCAAAAGATACAGACAGGTTCCAAATACCGGAAGCAGAAGTATCATAAACACCCATAAAAGCTTATATGTTGGTTTTTCTCTGGAACTGACAACCTTCAGAGAAGCCATAATTCCGATGAAATATAAAATACCGCTCACCCATGACGCAGCAAGACTGGTATTCAGAATCAGAACAATCAAAACTGCTGTCTGCAATAACAACAGCAGAATAATAAAAAAACGGTGCTGAAGAATTTGCCTGAACCACCGCTGTCTCATATATTATCCCTCTTTTTAGCCAAGCGGATATTCGCAATCCGCTTTGCTGCTTGGCTCTACACCTCATAACTGCTTCGCAGTTTATGAGGTTAAAAGCAGATACCAATCAGGCATCTGCTTTTAACTGTTAGATATTTGACGGATTCACATGTACCATGACATGCTTAATATTAGGAAACTTCTCTTCCATTCCAGCGTGAACGGCTTCCGCAATCGCATGAGCCTCATACAGCGGTTTATTTCTGTCTACCTGGAGCTCAAGGTCCACATATACCTTATTTCCGAACATTCGGGTATGAAGCTCATCCACACATACCACTTCATTCTGATTCTTCACGAAATCGGTCAGTTCCTGTTCAAATGCTTCACCGCAGGAGGTATCCAGCATTTTTGCAAGTGCATCCTTCAGGACATCATACGCTACCTTTAAAATGAAAAGACAAATAACCACACTCGCCACAGAGTCCATAACTGGGAAGCCCAGCATTGCGCCGCCGATACCGATCAGGGAGCCGATAGAAGAAAATGCATCGGAGCGATGATGCCACGCATCAGCCATAAAAGCGGAAGAATCAAGAATCTTCGCATAATGGCGTGTATACCAGTACATGGATTCCTTTACAACAATCGAGACAACCGCTGCTATCAGTGCGATTACGCCCGGAACTGTCAGCTTGGCATAATCACCGGAAAGAATATTTTCCAGTCCCACTTTTCCGATACCAAGTCCGGTAACAAGCAGAATTACGCCAAGGAGCATGGATGCAATACATTCAATACGCTCATGTCCGTATGGGTGGGCTTTATCTGCAGATTTTTTTGAAAGCTTTACCCCAAGAAACGCTATAAAGGTTGCAAAAACATCGGAAAGAGAATGGACTGCATCCGATACCATTGCGCCGGATTTTCCGTAAATACCGGCAAACAGCTTAAATGCTGTCAAAATAACGTTTCCTACGATTCCAACAGCAGAAACCTGACTGATGATTACGTTTTCATTTACATTTGCCCTTTTGCTGTTCCCTGCAGATACAGAAGCGTTGCTGCATGATTTTTTCATAATTACCTCCATTTTTTACATTTCTGATTTTTCTTTTTTCTCTCATTGGCACATCATTCTGAATTGCACAGCTTAAAAATAGGTATAAAAAAACACCTGCAGAACAATTTACTGTCCCACAGATGCTGGTACTTTCATCTGCTGCCGTCTGTATACGGCCCGGCACCATGGCTTTCGCCATCGCCTGCTCAGTTTGTACTGTTGAACTCGCATTCCAAAGAATGTAATGCAGCGCAAAGAGTAATTATGGTATACC
>JAUNPP010000087.1 GCA_030536685.1 Lachnospiraceae bacterium | reverse complement strand
AATGCAATGATGTAGTGATTCAGTATTGCGCAGGGGATATTGATGATTGAAAATGAAAAAAATAAACAGAAAATGGATGGTTTTGCTGTCTGTTCTGATTTGTATTGGAATTATGTACTTTTGTACGGTAACAGGTGTGGCATCGATATCTTTTATGGATGTAAACCGGATTCTGGCACATGAAATCTTTCATCTGGATATTAATATGGAAGGAATTTCGTCGGGAAGCATTGCAATCATCCATAATGTACGTCTTCCGAGGGTTGTACTGGGATTTACAGCAGGTGCAGCGTTAGCCATATGCGGAGCAGGTTTTCAGGGGATATTCAGAAATCCCATGGCGGATCCGTTTGTGCTGGGGGTATCCTCCGGTGCGGCGCTTGGAGCGGCAGTCGGAATCGTATTTCGCTTCGGAAGCGGATTTTTGGGAATCAACGGCGTTACGCTTCTGGCATTTGCAGGAGCTTTCGCAACAATACTGCTGGTTTACAATATTTCACGTATCGGGAAAAAAGTGCCGGTGACAACTCTGCTGTTATCAGGTATTGCTGTGAGTCAGACATTGACTGCGGTAAACTCCATTCTCATGATCGTGAATCAGCAGAATATGAATCAGATCATGTTCTGGACGATGGGAAGTCTGAATGGAAAGGGCTGGAAGCAGCTTCTTATGATCCTGCCTTATGTGATAGTGGGGATTTTGCTTTTGCTGGCTTCTGCCAGAGAGCTTGACATTCTGCTGACAGGGGAAGATACAGCGACTCAGCTGGGGGTAAATGTGGAGCTTTTGAAAAAGAAGGTTTTGTTTGCTTCCAGTATGATCACGGCCGCCGTAATCTCCGTCACCGGAATTATTGGTTTTGTCGGACTTGTAGTGCCGCATGTGGTGCGGATGATCACAGGGCCGAAGCACCGGAAGTTAATGCCGCTTTCCCTGCTTTTTGGCGGAACTTTTCTGATCATCTGCGATACAGCAGCCAGAAGCTTTGCCGCAGGGGAAATCCCGGTTGGAATTATTACAGCGATTTGCGGAGGGCCGTTCTTCCTGTATTTGCTTCGCAAAGTGAAAAGAGGAGGAAATTTCTCATGAAAAGAGAGATGTTACGATGTCTCCATACTGCTGCAGGATATGGGGAACGAAATATTTTAAAGGATATTACAATGTCCGCCTACGAAGGCGAATTTGTGGGGCTGATCGGGGCAAATGGAGCGGGAAAATCAACGCTGATCAAATGTATTTCCGGGCTGATTCCTTTGCGGAAAGGTAGTATTACGATATGCGGAAAGGAGCATTCGGCCTTAAAAAGCCGGGAGCGGGCGCAGCTGGTAGCGGTTGTTCCGCAGTCCTACAATGTGGAATACGATTTTACGGTAGAGGATATCGTGATGATGGGGCGCAATCCCTATCTGAGTCTGCGCAAAAGCGAAGGAAAAGAGGATTTTGAAATCGTAAAAGAAGCAATGGAGGCCACAAATACCGAGCAGTTTCGCGGCAGGCTCTACAATGAATTAAGCGGTGGTGAACGCCAGCGGGTGGTTCTTGCAAGAGCGATTGCACAGAAGCCTCAGATTATTCTTCTGGATGAACCGACGTCAGCGCTTGATATCCATCATCAGATTGAGGTGATGGAGCTGATCTCAAGGCTCAATCAGGAGGAGTCGATGACCGTTGTAGCCGTGCTCCACGATATCAATATGGCGTCACGCTTCTGTAAGAGGATCGTGATGCTTCAAAATGGCGTGATCACAGCAGATGGAACGCCCGCCGAGGTGATCAACCGCAAAAACATGGAGTCCTTGTATCAGATGAAAATGCTGATTCAGGAAAGTCCGCTGTTTCAGAAGCCTCAGATCATACCGGTACGTGTAATGGAAGAGAAAAAGATTGGAATGAACCGTCATATCCATGTGATCTGCGGCGCAAGCGGAGCGGTGAGACTTCTTGAAGAGCTTGATTCCAGAGGCTATTTTGTCACAGCGGGTGTTTTGAACCAGGGAAGTGAAGACTGGGCTGTATGCCGCGAACTGAATCTGCCGTGTGTGGAAATCGAGCCGTTTACACCTGTCACAGAAGAAAAACAGCAGGAAAATCTGAAGCTGATGGCAGACGCAGATGCGATTCTGATAGCAGATGTACCATTTGGAAAAAGCAATCTGATGAATCTGCGGGGACTGGAAAATATACCGGGAAAGATTTATTTTCACAAAAATGCGTTAAGCAGCGATTATACGGATGGGGAGCTGGTTTTGCTTCTGGAGAAGCTCGGAAAAGAAAAAAAGATTACGTATATTGGCGATCATGATGAATTTTTGAAGAAGGTGACCAGATGAAAATTTATCAATTTGGATGCGGCGATGAGCTGCATTCCTATAAAAAGTCGCTGGTTCTGTATTTTTGCGGAAAACGCAAGGTACTGAGCACAGGGCTGAATCACGGAGGATGCCGTACAGATTTGAAGGCTGTATTTAACAATGATGGAAATCCGGGGCCGGGAATGGAATTTCTGATGAGAGCTCCGACTTACCGTGAGCACCTGGATGTGATCGCGGGAGAGGATCTTGGGCTGGATATTCAGTCGTGTTCGGGCTTTTGTACAGCGGCCAGTATGGAAAATGCTTCCATAAAATCTATGAAACATGAGTATTTTACAGTTACAGCGGTTGTAACGGCGGGGATTCAGGGCAATGGAGGGCGGATTGGTGATCCGGCCTGTTACAGTGAAACTCCGAATCTGAAAACAGAGGAGGTCAGAAAGCCTGGGACGATCAATATTATGCTTCATATTGACGCGGATCTTCCCGATGGAACGCTGACCAAAGCTCTTGTCTCCTGCACAGAGGCCAGAGTTGCAGCAATTCAGGAACTCCTGGCTCCCAGCCGCTATTCCAACGGCCTGGCAACCGGATCAGGCACAGATGGAATTATTGTGGTGTGTAATCCGGAATCTGAAAATACACTGACAGATGCGGGAATCCACAGCAAACTCGGAGAATATATCGGAAAAACTGTTAAGGAAGCAGTGAAAGAAGCCTTATACCTTCAAACAGGTCTGAGTCCGAAATTCCAGCATGATATTCTGCGGCGCATGGATCGTTTCGGGGTAACAGATGACAGCCTGTGGAAGCTGTTTTCTGCAAAGAATACTCTGCCGGGCTCTCTGCCCAGGTATGAATTTGAACACAGATTGGACCGGCTGAAAACACAGGATATGCTGGTGACGTATACATCCCTTTATGCACATCTTCTGGATCAGACAGAGTGGAAGCTTCTGGAACCAAAAGAGGCATGGGAAGCCGGAAAAAGAATTTTGAAGCTGGCAGGACTGGAGGCAGCAGAGAAAGCAGATTGGAAGCCGGACACGGAATCTGTTGAGGAAGCAGACTGGAAGCCGGACACGGAATCTGTTGTGGAATGGATGGTCAGACGGTATATGGAAGGACTGCTTTCTCTTATAACAAAGGAAAATGCCAGCGAAGCGGATGAGTGCCGATGGCATTCCTGAAAATGGAGAAAATAAAATCAGGAACATACAGGACATGAATACAGAAAAACAGGCAGAAAAGAAAATAAAAAAGGTATATCTCAGCCATCTGCTGAAAGATACAGATTTAAAGGAAATAACAGACAGAACCGGATGCGGTCTGGAAAGCATTGAGTTTTCGATAGCAGACAATCTGGACAGACTTTCAGAAACCATCTGCAGCTATGAAAAGCGGATGGAAGCAATGAATTGTCATGATCTGATTCTGCATGGCCCGTTTCTGGATCTGAATCCCATGGCATTTGACAGTATGGTGTTAAATGCGACAAAAATACGATATGAGCAATGCTATCAGGCAGCAAAAGCTCTTGGAGCAAAGAAAATTGTGTATCATACATGCTATATTCCAAAACTTTATCTGCTGATTGGCTGGGCAGAGCGGGTAATCGACTTCTGGAACCATTTTCTGGATGGAAAAGAAGGGATTCAGGTGGTAATGGAGAATGTTCAGGACCCGGAAATTGAGCCGATTCTGCAGGTAGCGGAACAGGTTGCACATCCTGACTTCGGCTTGTGTCTGGATATCGGTCACGCGCATTGCTATTCCAATTATGAAGTCGGAAAATGGACAGAAACTCTCGGCGGCCACATCAAGCATGTGCATCTGCATGACAATGATGGAAGCTGGGATTCACATCTGGCTTTAGGCGATGGAACGATTGAAATTGAGAAAATCCTATCAGATATCAGAACCAGCACGCCGGAAGCTACCTGTACGATTGAATGCTCAACCAGAGAAAGAGTGGAAAAGTCAATAGAATGGATGAAGCGCCATCAGATCGTGTAAAAGGTGCAGATGAATAGCGGAACATAAATATAAGCCTCTGTGATAAGGAAAGTCACAGAGGCTATATTTTATCAGAAACTGTCGCTTACTTTATATTTTATCAGAAGCTGTCGCTTACTTTTTATTTTTTCCAGATATCAGAAGCGTTTTTGATTCCAAGCGTATCAGGATCAAAAACAGGCTCTGTAACGCCGTTTTTCTTTTGACGGTCATAGTCTTTGAAGATTTTAACGGCGATATTACCAAGCAGGAATACAGCGATGATGTTGATCCAGCACTGGGCGCCGGCAGCGATATCACCCATAGTCCAGATAACCTCAGCTTTAAGCAAGGTTCCCATAAAGATACATGCTACAAAGCAGATACGTAAAATCAGCACAGCAGTCTTGTTTCCGCCGACCAGATAAGCCAGATTGCTTTCGGAATAGTGATAATATGCAAGCAATGCTACGAACGCAAAGAGTAAAATAGCAACTGCTACAAAAATTTCTCCAATTCCCGGAATAATGGTATTAATAGAAGCGCTGACATAGCCGTTACCGGTTTCGACTCCCGGAAGTCCTTCATAAAGGAAACCACCTGCAGGATTTTGTACATTGTAGCATCCTGTCATCAGCATCATGATAACAGAAGGCGTACAAACGAAAAATGTTCCGATAAAAACACTGAGAGAACCGATCAGCCCCTGTTTGGCCGGGTGATTGACAGTTGAAGTGGCAGCAGTAATGGCAGAAGTACCCTGACCTACTTCATTTGCAAAAACACCTCTTTGCACACCTCTGGTGATTGCTGTTCCGACAATGGCGCCCATGATAGGATCTATACCAAAGGCTGATTTAAAAATCAGGGCAATGACTTTCGGAACTTCACTGATGTTGGTAACGATAACGATCAGAGCAAGCGCTACATATGCCAATGCCATAAACGGGAAGATTTTGTTCGCTACATCGCCGATTCTCTTTAAGCCGCCAAAAACAACAACTGCAATTAAAATTGAAAATGCCACACCAACCGCAATTGTCGGAACATGAAAAGCGGAAGAGATTCCGTTTGCAATATTATAGGACTGAACCGGCGACATAAGAAATACAATACCGATAACAATTACAATGGCATATAAAGCAGCCATAGTCTTTCCTAATGCCGGATTTTTAATCCCCTTTCTCATATAGAACGCGGGGCCTCCTCTGAATTCCCCATTGATTTCTTCTTTATAGGTCTGTGCCAGAATACCTTCTATACCGGCTACGGTGCATCCGAAAACAGCCAGAATCCACAGCCAGAATAAAGAACCCGGACCTCCGAAGAAAAGTGCCGCTGCCATACCGGAGATATTGCCTACACCAACGCTTCTTGCGGATGTGAAGACAAAGGATTTCAGCGGTGATAATCCTTTGTCAGAACTGCCTGCCGTACTGGTTGCTCTGATCATTTCTTTAAAAAGACGTATCTGAGGGAAGCCCATCTTTATGCTGAAATAAAGACCTGCTCCAACAATCAGAATAACAAGAGGCATACTCCATAGTGCATTGTTAATTGTTGATAATACTTGTTCCATTGTGTTCCTCCATCTCTAAAATCTTGTCTACATTATTTCATAAAATATTTCAAAATACTATTGCTGATATTGACCTCCCATTCACGGTTTTTGTTCTGCCCATACGACAAAAAAAGCTCTTTTGGGTGATAAATACGGGCATTATCTCCAATATTTTCTGCGTTTAAACATCATTTTCGAACAAAATGACATCAATATCATGCATTGTTTTTGATTTGATTGTAAGTTATAGTTATGCCATCAAGTGGTACCGTACAAAACCACACAAGCTAGAAATGTACAAATAAATAACAGGTAAAAGGAGAAAATTTATGTTAAAAGAGACAAGAAGAACAGACCCGGAAATCGCTCAGCTTTGTGATGAGGAATTATATCGTCAGGAGCACACGATTGAAATGATTGCTTCAGAAAGCAGCGTACCGCTGCCTGTCATGGAACTTTCCGGAAGTGTTTTCACAAATAAGACTCTCGAAGGTTATCCGGGCTCTCGTTTCCAGGCTGGTTATGGTGTAGCTGATAAAATGGAAACTCTGGCTGTGGAAAGAGCGAAAGAACTGTTCGGTGCAGAAGCTGTTAATATTCAGGCATACTCTGGCTCAACTGCAAACTACAGTGTATTTGCAACCATTTTAAAACCGGGCGATAAAGTGCTTTCCATGCGTCTGGATCAGGGCGGACATTTAACACATGGTTCACCGGCAAACTGGGTAAGTGGATTTTATGATTTTTCCTTCTATCCGATTAATCCGGAAAGCGAGCTCATTGACTATGATGCCCTTGAAAAAATGGCAAACGAAGTGAAGCCTAAACTGATCATTGCCGGTGCAAGCTCCTACTCCAGATTAATGGATTATGAAAGAATTTCCAAAATTGCCAAGGCTGTGGGTGCGTATTTCATGGTGGATATGGCGCATATCTCCGGGCTTGTAGCTGCGAAGGTAATTCCGAGTCCCGTTCCTTATGCTGATTTTGTAACATCTTCTACAACAAAAACGCTGTGTTCTGCAAGATCCGGTTTCGTTATCTGCAAAAAAGAACATGAAAAAATGCTGAAAAAAGGTACTTTCCCGGGCGCATTAGGTTCTATTCATCTTCATACAATGGCAGCAAAAGCATGGACTTTCAAATATGCGGCTTCTGAAGAATTTAGAAATATCATGCTGAAGGTTGTTGAGAATGCACGGAAATTATCATCGGAGCTGGCTGCCCGCGGATTCAGAGTTATCAGCGGCGGTACTGACAACCACCTGTTTGTAATTGATCTGACATCAAAGGGAATTACAGGAAAACAGTATCAGGAAGTTATGGATTCTGTAGGAATGTCTATCAATAAAAACATGATTCCGTTTGATCAGCAGAGTCCATTAGTAACCAGTGGCGCCAGAGTAGGCGTAACTGCTATCACAGAGCGTGGTATGGGTGATGAAGAGATGGTTAAAATTGCGGATCTTATGACAAGAGTTGCTGAAAATATTGATAATCAGGAAGTTCTTGATCAGGTTAAGAAGGAGGTGCAGGAGCTTATCGTTAAATTCCCGATGTATCCTGCTGATTATTTCAAAGATTGATTGAAACAGCTGTAAAAGAGACAGCTGCAAAATAGAAAGGTGCTGTGCCGAATTGCGGTACAGCGCCTTTTTATCGGGAAAAATTCGAGAAAACTATTTCCCGGGATTTCTGGAAACAACACTATTTCCCGGAAACATTGTTACAGGATCTTTCCTTTGGAAAAAGAAGATGGCGTGTCATTCGTAAATTGTTTAAAATATTTGTAAAAACTGTTGAGATTGTTATAGCCTACTTTTTCACATACATCCTGAATGGATTCGCCTTTATTTAAAAGTTCTATGGCTTTGTTGATTCGGACATTATGAATGTATGTCATGGTAGAAACCCCCATATATTTTTTGAAAAGCCGGGAAAAATGACTTTCCGTACAGAAGTAGCGTTTGGCGAATGTAGAAAGATCAATTTTTTCATTATAATGTTTATGAATATATTCCAGGACAGAATTGATGGTTTCATTCGGGGTGAAATTCCATCCAATCACACGGGAAATAGACGCGGAAAGCTGTTTTTGATCAAATGGCTTTTGTAAAATATCCTGAGCCCCTGTCCGCAAGGCCTGCTGGGCATTTTCAAAGCTGTTGTAAGCGGTAATTACAATCACTTTTCCGCAGTCAATCTGCGACATAACTTCAAAACCATTCAGATAAGGCATACAGACGTCCATAAAGATAATATCCGGGCATTCTTTTTGAATCAAAGCCAGAGCTTCCTCTCCATTTTGAGCCGTTCCTACAATTTCCAGAGGAATATTGCTGATCTTGAGAAGTTTCTTAATGATTTTATAAGTAGCAATTTCATCATCACATATAATCGCGCGTAACATTTTGCTCCTCCTTTGTCATATAGGGGATTTTCAGATATACTCCACATCTGTTCCGGGCTTTTGCATAAAAGTTAAATACAAAGTCATGATCATACAGATATACCAGTTTTCGGTAAATGATATTCATTGCATGATTGCTTTTTGCAGATATTTTATGATTGATTTGCAGCACATCCTCTGAAGAAATATCTCTGCAGTTATTTTCCAGAAAAAACTCTATATTTCCTTTATTAGCCAGAACTTTTATCTCAAGGAATTTGCTGTCTACATCTGTGAAGCTGTGAATAAAAGCATTTTCTCCCAGCGGCTGCAGGAAGTTAAAAGGAACCTGACATGCATAAATCTTCTGGCTGACGTCCATTTTGATTTCCAGATTGTCTCCAAAACGAAGCTTCTGCAGATTCAGGTAGTTGCAGAAATACTGATATTCCTGCTCAAAGGAAACTGTTTTCTGGTTAGCCTGAATGGTATAGCGCATCATTTTGGAAAGGTCTACGATGCCCTGATAAAGCTCCATATCATCACCTTCCAATGCCATAAGAGACAAGGTATTTAGCGTGTTGAACAGAAAGTGGTTATTAAGCTTTAGATTTTCCAAAGAACTGCCGATATTTTCAATGTCTTTTTTCAGTAAAAACTGCTCTTTTTCAGATTCTTCCAGACCACCTTTTACGGTTAAAAATTCATAATAAGAAGCAATTGCATCGGCTACATTCTGCAGCAGCAGAACAGCTGCGGTCTGAGTACTCTGCGGAGTATTCGAACAACTGCTGTCTGTATCAGAAGCTGTAATTTTTTCAGGAAAATATCCGCCCTGAATGTAGCCTGCGAAGTCATTATCGAAAAAGATGGGCACGTTAATAATCTGATAGCCCCATTTGCAGATACTGTAGAAGATTTTATTATCGCCCTTTCCGCTTATGACACTCTGACAGGATAAATTGAAATCCTGAAGCTTACATCTTTTTTCACATCGGGTTCTGCTTTTGGCAATTAAATTTCCTGTGGAATCATAAATAGTATATGGAAAGTGCAGAGATTCCAGATGATTTTCCCAAATCTTATCAATCGCTTCTGCTAAAATATCGGTTTTGTTAAATTCGCAATGATTTTTGGCGCTTTTGTTTAGAAAATGAAAAAACGGTGTGTCTATTTTCACACTGTTCGGATTGGAAACCAGAAGATGCCTTGCTCTGCCGAAGCCAATGTTAAAAACTTCATGCACAACTCCCTGCGGATAGTGGAGAATCGTACCTTGTTTGCAATGTTTTTTCTCACCATCAGCAATCGATAACATTTCGCCCTCGTAAACTACCAATACCTGTTCTGTATAATGAATATGAGGAAGCAGATGGGCATGTGGTTCAATTGTTACGATACCCACATTTAAAAATTCATCCCCTACCAGCTGTTCATTCCATTCAATGCTGCCCCAGATAGTTTTTTGAATCTGCATAGTACCTCCTCTGATGGTTTGGAAATTTATATGCTCTATTGTAGCATACTTCACTTCTCGAAGACAAGATAAAAGAGCCCCAAACAGCACCAGATAAAAGAACTCCAAACAACACCAGAATGATTTATCAATAAAAACAATAAATCTGCAGAAAACCTGAGAATAATTGATTAGTCGCGGCTAAAACTGAATGATATAATATCTTTATCAATAAGTATGTGGAGGGGCAAAAATATGCATAAAAATGATCAAATGACTCCCAAAGAAAGAATGGCGGGATTTTTTTCAGGGAAGGAAATTGACAGAATCCCGATTCTTCCTTTCGTAACAGCTGTTTCCGGAAAAGTGATTGGGATGACGCACAGAGAAAAACGAAGCAGTGCGAAGAATCTTTTCCTTTGTCAGAGCGCCTGTTACGAACGTTTTGGTCATGACAGTATTTCCGTAGAGTACGGGCTGCACGGAATCGGTACTGCGATGGGGAGCAGGACAAATGATCCGGAGGATAATGTTCCGGCAATCGTGGATCATTATTTAAAAAATCTGGAAGATCTGGAAAATAAGCTGGATTTATCCAGAATCGAACGGCGCAATGATCCATGGTCGCAGATGAATTATGAAATGTCGCAGATGATCATTGAAAAACACGGCAGCGAAGTCGGTGTTTCTCTTAGTACGCCGGGGCCGATCACAGCAGCGTCGAGTCTGTATCCGATTGAAAAGCTGCTTCGCGCGATGCGCAGAGATCCCGAGCATGTTCATCAGCTGCTGGCATTTACAACCGAGGCAATCAAACTGCTGGCAAAGGAATTTATGGATGGCGGAGTGGGTATTTCACTTTGTGATCCCGTCGCTTCCGGAACTATTATCAATAAGAAAACATATCGGGAATTTGTTCTTCCGTACACGAAAAATATCATTGATTTTATTCACAGCTATGGAAAATCCGTTACGTATCATGTGTGCGGAGACACTACCGCATTAACAGAAGCAATGGTTGAAACCGGCTGTAATGTGCTGAGTATTGATAACCGTGTAAGTCTGGAAGATACCAAAAAACGGGTAGGAGATAAAATCGTGCTGATGGGCAACGTAGATCCGATCAACACGATTATGATGGGAACTCCGGAAGATGTGGAGGAAGCTGTAAAATCCTGTTTCCGTCAGGGATATGATAATCCCAAAGGCTATCTGCTGAGTACCGGATGCGGAATCCCGATTAACAGTCCCCTGGAAAATATCGATCGTTTTATGGAAGCCGGACGAAAATACGGTGCATGGCCTTTGAATCCGGATTTATTTATGCAGCAGACACAGACGCAGATAAAAATGCAGAAAAAGGCAGCCGCAGCAGAGTAAAGCAGAAAAACGACAGAAGGGTGAACACAGGAAAGCTGCGACGGAATAAACCAGAAAAGCTGCAGAAGAGTGAACACAGGAAAGCTGCGGCGGAATAAACCAGCAAAACAGCAAAAGAGTGAAAGAATGGGGAATATAAAAGATTTTAAATGTACATATGATCACAGCGCAGGTATCAGCCCGGAGATTACGGAGGGACTCTCCCTTACATTTCCCGATGCTTATCAGCATGCGGATACCATGGCGGTATTGTCAAAACGGCTGAAGGAAGCGGAAGGTATGGATTTTTGCGAACTGCCATTTTGTCATACAGTGGAAGCAGAGGCGATGGGCGGAAATATTAATTTCGGAAATGAAAAGGCAGGGCCGCGTGCGGGCGTTTATGTCTGTGAAACGGTAGAGGAGCTGAATGGACTTTCGCGCATTGATTTTTCAGCAGGCAGAATCCGCGAGGTGCTTACTGCCTGTGAAATACTGAAAAAACAGGGAGAAACAGTTGTTCTGATGATATCAGGCCCATTTACCATTTTAAATGTGCTGATTGACCCGCGTCACGTATTTCGTGCAATGCGCAGAAATCCGGAAAAACTGCAGCCGTTTTTCGACCGGCTTCAGGAGGAACTGCTTCAATTTGCTGCAAAAGCCGTGAAATCGGGGGCGGATGTGCTCAGTTATGCGGATTCTTCCGGAAGTCTGAATATCATCGGGCCGAAAAATATGGAATATATAACAGAACGGTTCACGGTTCCATTTTTAAAGAAAGCGGTTCAGATCACGGATGGAAAAGCGCAGATAGCACTTTGCCCGAAGACATCATTTGCACTGACCGGAACAGGGGCGGCAGAGTGGAAGAATCTGGCGGTTCAAAAGGACTCGTCCTATCTGAATGCATGTCTTCAGGTGAAAAAACAGGCGGCGCTTACAGGCCAGATGTGCATAAAAAACAGAGCTTATAAGGTAAGCGAGCAGATAAAGGTATTGGAGTTTACATAAAAGCTGGAAATTGTGTAAGCGTATTTGAATTTTATAAAAATATTGAATTTATATGAAAACAGGAGGGTGTTATGGCAGCGTCAAAGGAAGAATTATTGGGAAAATTATCTGATTGTGTTCTGGATATGGAGGATGAGGAGGTTACTGGTGTAGCCGAAGAATATATTGAAAATGGATATGAGGCGTTTGACGGGATTATGAATGGTCTTGTAGATGGCATGAACAAAGCCAGTGATCTGTATGACCAGGAGGAATATTTTGTGACGGATCTGCTGCTTTGTTCGGATGCGATGTACGCAGGGCTTGATGTGCTGCGTCCGCATCTGCCGGAAGAAACACAGGATGAGAAGCCTCGTGCCGTTATCGGCGTAGTGGAAGGCGATACCCATGATATCGGTAAAAATCTTGTTAAAATCATGATGGAAACAGCCGGTTTTGAGATGCATGATCTGGGACGCGATGTGCCGCTCGATCAGTTTGTGGAAAAGGCAAAGGAGACAGATGCTTCACTCGTTCTGATGTCAACTTTGATGACAACGACAATGATGGGAATGCCTGAGGTTATTAAAAAACTGGAAGAAGCGGGCATCCGCGACAAGGTAAAGGTTATGGTCGGCGGAAGCCCGATTTCCCGGAAGTTTGCGGATGACATCGGCGCGGACGGCTATTCTGCAAATGCCGTGGAAGCAGTAAAGGTTGCGAAAAAGCTTATGGGAATGGAGGCTTAGGTTATGACAGAAAAAGAACGGCTTTTTCGTGTTATAGCAGGTCAGAGCGTTGACAGACCGCCATGCATCTGCCCCGGCGGCATGATGAATATGATTACAACGGATGTAATGGATTTAGCCGGAGTTTTCTGGCCGGAGGCTCATACAGATGCGGAAATGATGGCAGCTCTGGCGGCAGCAGGCTATGAAAATGGCTGCTTTGAAAATGTGGGCGTTCCGTTTTGTATGACAGTGGAAGCAGAGATGCTGGGCGCCGAAGTTACCATGGGAACCGGAATCTACGAACCTCATGTAACCGGATATGCAATTAATTCCGTAGAGGAATGGCGGAACCTGAAACCGGCGAATCTGGAAAGTGGGCGCGTACAGACGGTCATACAGGCAATCAGACTGCTGAAAGCCAGAAATTTGCCGGCGCCTGTTATCGGGAATCTGACAGGGCCGATCAGTACAGCATCTTCTCTGATGGAGCCTGTGGATTTTTACAAGCAGCTGCGGAAAAAGAATAAAGAAGCACACGAATTTATGAATTTTGTCACGGAGCAGATGATACATTTTGTCAGAATGCAGCTGGAAGCAGGAGCTGATATTATCGCGGTTTCCGACCCGAGCGGAACCGGCGAGATCCTCGGACCACGGATGTTTGAAGAATTTGCAGTGAAATATCTGAATCAGATCGTGGAAGCGGTTCATCAGGAAAATAAGCCCGTGATCATCCATATCTGCGGACAGATGAAGAATGTATATCCGCAGCTCAGGCAGCTTAAAAGCGACGTTTTGAGCTTTGATTCCATTGTACCAATGAGCGAAGCAAGAAAGAACCTGCCGAATCGGGTATTAATGGGAAATGTAAGCACCTATGCGCTGGAATTTGGAAATCCGGAAAAGATTATCAAGCTGACTGAGCATTGTGTCAAAAATGGCAGCAACATTGTCTCCCCGGCCTGCGGTCTGGGAACCAGATCACCTCTGAAAAATATCCAGACAATGGTTTCTTATTTAAAGGGGACAGCTTCTGCCGGAGAACAGGTAAAAGAAACGAAAGAGGCTTAGGAGGAAATAGGATGTCTGAAATTACAGCAGGAGAGAAACATTTTTTTTATGATGAAAATCAGGGGGAAAATCTGTTAAATCTTCTTCTTGCGCAGAAGCTTCTGGTTGATAATCCCTGCAGCGGAAAAGGCGTATGCGGAAAATGTCGTGTAAGAGTTGTATCAGGCAAACTTCCGCCGCCATGTGAGACGGAAAAACAGCTTCTTGGTCAGGAAGAGCTGAATCGGGGAATCCGCCTTGCCTGCACTGTGATTCCAAAGGGTGATCTGCAGATAGAACTGCTTCATAAAGAGAGGAAGCATAAGATACTTTCTGACGGTTATGTTCCTGAATTTGCATTCAGACCAGCTGTGCGCAAGCAGCGGATTTATCTGGAAAAAGCTTCTCTGGAAGCGCAGACACCCGCAGCGCAGCAAATCAGACAGCAGACCGGAGTCCGCCGCATTGCATATGAAGCGCTGAAATCATTTGCATTTGAACCGGGAGAATATACGGCAGTTATAGCCGGGGGAAACCCTGAACAGTCGGCGGTAATGGCAGGAAACCCTGAACTGTCGGCAGCAATG
>JAUNPP010000086.1 GCA_030536685.1 Lachnospiraceae bacterium | reverse complement strand
GAACACCGTTTTATTCTGCATCTGCAGATGCCTTTGCTTCTGCTTCTTCATCAACAAAAATATCTTCTACCGGTTCTTCTTCCGGTCCTTCTTCTGCAAGTTCTTCCTCAAAGTCTTCAAAGAACTCATCGTCATCCAGATCGTCTTCAAAATCATCCAGATTGGAGTTCAGCTTCTTATACAAAATCACTGCAATTGCTGCTACTAATGCGACAGCTGCTGCGATTCCTGCTATACAAAGCGCTTTTTTCTTGCATTCGGATTTCTTATCCAGCTTAAAGATACGTTCAAGATCTTCTCTTGTAATATTGATGTTGCTCATGTGCCACACGTCCTTTCATTCACTTGCGCACTTCCTTTTATTTACAGCTTAAATTATGTGGGCTCATAATTTAAACAGGAAGCACATATTTAGGATTAGTATACCATAATTTCACGAAATTTACTACTACTGTTTCTGCAGTTTTGCAAAAGATGCGAACATTCTTTTTGTTCCCACCCGATCAAAATCTACCGTAATTTCAAAATCACGTTTTCCATCCTGAATGGCCAGAACCGTTCCTTCACCAAATTTAATATGACGTACCCGGTCACCTGTTGTATACGGAAGTGTATCCATTTTTTCCACTTTAAACTGACGTCCAAGACCGCTTTTTTCTGCATCTGCCAATGGATTTTTGCGAATTCCGCCCGCAAATGAATGTGCTGCAAAACCTTTGCTGTTCCTGCCGCTGCTTCCACCGGCAGCTCTGCCTGCTGCATCTCCTGCACCTGCTCCAAATGCTCCTCCTGCACCTGTCCCAAATGCTCCTCCTGAAGCAGAAACCTTTTTCCTGCCGATGTTTGTATCCAGCAAATCCGCAGGGATTTCGCTGCAGAACCGCGAAGCTCGAAGATAGCGGGTTTCTCCGTTTATCATTCGCTGTCTGGCATATGTAAGCGTTAATTCTTTTTTAGCCCTCGTTATTCCCACATAGGCCAGTCTTCGTTCTTCCTCAAGATCACCCGGATCGTCTGAATCGATAGACATTCTGCTGGGAAACAGTCCATCCTCCATGCCGCAGAGATAAACCTTATCAAATTCAAGACCTTTTGCACTGTGAAGAGTCATCAGAAGCACCTTTTCCTCTTCATCATCCATACGGTCAATATCAGCTACCAGCGCTACTTCCTCCAGAAAAGCAGATAAAGAAACATTCTCCGCTGTATTTTCATAATCTACAGCTTTATTGACAAATTCCTGGATATTTTCCAGACGTGTCTGCGCTTCGATGGTATCTTCCTCTTCCAGTTCACGTCTGTATCCCGTTTTTTCCAGCACCGCATCGACCAGATCATGAAGCGGATAATTTTCCGCCATTGTCCGGAACACGGAAATCTGTTCCACAAAATTTAACAGCTTTCCTACTGCGCGGCCTTTTCCCAGCGAAGGAATATGCTCCGCATTTCTAAGTGCCTCATAAAAGCTGATACCCTGCTCATCTGCAAATACCTGAACCCGTCCGATTGTGGTAGCTCCGATTCCCCTTTTGGGAACATTGATAATACGAGCCACGGAAATATCATCATTTCCATTGTCGATTGTTTTCAGGTAAGCCAGAATATCCTTAATTTCCCTGCGCTGATAGAAATTCACACCGCCGACAAGCTGATAGGGGATTCCCTTATTAACCATACGTTCTTCAAGGATACGGGACTGTGCATTGGTACGATATAAAACCGCGCAGTCCTTGTAAGAAAATCCTCTGTCACGTGCAGCAATCAGCTCATCTGTAATCTGATTTGCCTCCTGCATAGCCGTATCATATGCCTTCAGTTTTACCTTACGGCCCTCCTCGTTCTCCGTCCACAGGCGTTTTTCCTTACGACCGGTATTATTTTTAATTACCTCATTAGCAGCATTCAGGATATTCTGGGTAGAACGGTAATTCTGTTCCAGACGAATCACCGTTGCATCCGGAAAATGTTCCTCAAATCCCAGAATATTGTGAATGTTGGCGCCTCTGAATTTGTAAATGGACTGGTCATCGTCACCTACCACACACAGATTGCGGTAACGGTCTGCCAGAAGGCGGATCAGCTCAAACTGCGCAGTATTGGTATCCTGGTACTCATCCACCATAATATAACGAAAACGATTCTGATAATGCTCCAGCACCTCGGGATTATCCTTCAGCAGTTCTACTGTTTTTACAATCAGATCATCAAAATCCAATGCATTATTCTTTTTCAGCTGTTCCTGATATTCTGTGTAGATCTCACCGATTCTCATTCTTCTGAAATCTCCCGCAGCTTCCTTGCAGAACCGCTCCGGAGTAACCAGATTGTCCTTGGCAGATGAGATATATTTCATCACTACCCGATCCTTGTACATCTTCTGATCCACATCCAGTTTTTTCATAACCTGATGCAGCAATGTTTTCTGATCATCCGTATCATAAATCGAAAAACTGCTGCTGTAACCCAGGTATTCGATGTGTCTGCGCAGAATCCTCACACAGGTCGAATGGAAAGTAGATACCCATATGCTCTCTGCCCCAAATTCCACCAGTGAGTTCACACGCTCCCGCATTTCTCCTGCTGCCTTATTGGTAAAAGTAATTGCCAGAATGTTCCACGGATTGACATCCTTCTCATCGATCAGATAGGCAATTCTGTGCGTCAAAGTTCTCGTTTTACCGGAACCGGCGCCAGCCAGAATCAGCAGAGGTCCCTCTGTCTGATACACCGCTTTCTGCTGCTGCGGATTCAAACGTTCATAAATATTACTCATAATCTCTTTGTTTCTCCCATGTCTTATTTCATACGCATCTGCGTAAAATCATCTGAAAATGCCATTATCCACAGCTTATCGCAATCAACAGCAGCCATTCTGCATCTGAGCTGCGCCTGCCATCTGCCGCAGATAACACCCTGAAAACTTTAGTATACCATAAAAATACCGATTTGTGTTATTAAGCTTGTCATATCATTCATTTTCGATTATACTTTAGGATGGATAGCTTTCCTGAAATATTTCAGGATAATAAGCAGAAATCCCCGGCAGTCCGATTGCCGGGCAGCTCATAACGGAGGTACAACATTGTCAGCTACAGACTACACTAATATAAAAAATATCGGCAGACTCTTTCGCCGTCTTGCCGATCTCGGATACATTCATCCGGAAGAAATTCCTTCTATTGATTTATATATGGACCAGGTCACCACTTTCATGGACGAGCATCTGAAAACATCCAAACGCTTTGATACAGATAAGATTCTGACCAAGACCATGATTAATAATTACGCCAAAAACAACCTTCTGCCGCCTCCGGTAAAGAAAAAATATTCCAAAGACCACATGATTCTCCTGATATTTATTTATTACATGAAGAATATCATGAGCATCGGTGATATTCAGGAACTCCTCAATCCGATTTCAGAGCAGTATTTTGACGGCAAAGGAGAGATTCCGCTCACAGAAATTTACCTGGAGATTATGAATTTTCTGAAACAGGAACAGGATGGACTGTTCCGCTATGTTAAAAATGAATTTCGTTCCTCAGAAACTCTGTTTTGCGACACATCCGCAGATATCCCCGAAGAAGAACGGGAAGACCTTCGCAGATTCGCATTCATCTGCTATCTGGCATTTGATGTTTATCTGAAAAAGCTGATGATCGAAACTTTAATCGATGATTCCAAACCCGCCGCCAAAAAAGGCCCGGAAAGTAAAAGCTCAGAAAAGGCTTCTAAAAAACAGTAACAATAACCAAAAGGAATAACGTGCGCCGACAGACACACCGCCTGAAAAGAGGATATTCGCACCCGTGATGCGGCTGCGAATATCCTCTTCTTATACTCTATACTCTCTGTATTCCTTTTTCTGCATTTATTTTTTCTGCATCCGTTTTCCCGGCCCTATTCCGGATCTTTTCTATCCTGCTCGCGCAAACGTTCAATTACCATATCATAGCCGTCATTGCCATAATTCAGGGAGCGGTTCACTCTGCTGATAGTTGCTGTGGAAGCGCCTGTCTTCTCTGCGATCTCAAGATACGTCTTTTTCTGTCTCAGCATACGAGCCACCTCAAAACGCTGGGCGAGAGAAAGTAATTCATTGACGGTACACGCATCTTCAAAAAAAGTATAGCATTCTTCAATATTTTCAAGAGTCAGTATTGCCTTAAACAGGGAATCCACTTCATCATTTTTAATCTTGTTATTCATCATAGTATCCTCCTGACACATAATTACGGTACTATCTTAACATTTTAACGCGATAAAGTCCAGACCTGTCACACAGCGTTCACAGAAAAAACACACTGAAAAAACACCCGGTGTCAGTCAGGACAACCGGGCATTTCTGTATTCATTCGCTGAAATTCCTTCATGCTTTTTAAAAACTCTGGAAAAATGTGTAATATCCAGAAAACCTACCTGCTCCGCCACATCCCTGATCCGCAGCGCCGGATTTTTCAGAAGCTCCTTTGCATGATCCACACGAATCTGATTGAGAATTTCGGAAAAACTCTTTTTTTCATATTTATTGAGCAGCTTGCTCAAATGCCACTGACTGACATAGATCTGATCCGCTACCTCACTCAGGGACAAATGTTCTTCATAATGTTCCTCCATATAGATAAGTGCGTTTTTGACAATAAAACTGGAAGCGCCTTCCTCTTTGGCTTCTTCATCCCGTATATCCTCCGACTTATGCGTAATCCGTTCATGCATATTGTTTCGTTTTTTCAAACGATGAGTCATTTCCAGTATAGCTTCATCCAGCTGTCCCATATTGGACGGCTTCAGCAAAAAACGGGTCACCCCGAGTGTAATCGCTCTCTGCGCATAATCAAAATCACGGTATCCCGTCAGAATACAGATCTGCATCTCCGGAAACTCCGATTTCAGCGCTGCGATCATGCTCAAACCATCTGTCTTTGGCATACAAATATCCGTAATAATCATATCCGGGCGTACTTCCCGGATCACACGCATCCCCGATACTCCATCCTCTGCTGTTCCGGCCAGATGACATCCGTATTTTTCCCAGTCCACAACCCTGCTGAGTCCTTCTACAATAATCGGTTCATCATCAATAATTACAACTTTGTACATATTATAACCAACTCTCTTATCCTTTTACGGCTCCTGCTGTCATCCCCTTGATAATCTGTTTCTGCAGACAGATATACACAAAGATGACCGGTATTACAACCAGCGCTACCGCAGCTGCCATCAGACCATAGTTTGTTCCCTCCTGAGAGGTCAGCTCATTCAGCAGTCTGGTGATTGCACGGTGTTCCGGAAGTCTGAGCAGAAACATCTGGGTAAACAGATCATTATAACTCCACAAAAATGAAAAAATTCCAACAGTAGCAAATGACGGCTTTGTGAGCGGCACGACGATTTTAAAGAATGTCTGATATGCGCTGCAGCCTTCCAGATAAGCAGATTCCTCCAGTTCAATCGGAAGCGATCTGATATATCCGGTCAGAATCACGATTGCAAACGACATATTTCCGGCGATCTGAGGAAGCGCCACAGAAAGCAGCGACATCCACAGGCTCTCGGTATTTACCATATGCCATGAATTCAGCATACGAAATACCGGTATGATCGTAGAAAACACCGGAAACATCATTCCCGCAATTACCAGTGACTGCAGAAGCTTTTTTCCTCTGAAATTATACCGCACAAGCGCAAAAGAAGCAAATCCTGCAAACAAAATCACAACAATGGCTACTGTTCCCGAAATCAATATACTGTTTCTGTATGCGCTGAAAATATTCA
This sequence comes from Lachnospiraceae bacterium, assembly GCA_030536685.1. Classification (GTDB taxonomy): domain Bacteria; phylum Bacillota; class Clostridia; order Lachnospirales; family Lachnospiraceae; genus TWA4. The sequence goes on along the minus strand of JAUNPP010000086.1, from coordinate 8,744 downwards.
GCCGTTCAAAAGCTGTTTTATAATTTGCAAGGGTAAACAGATCCCCAAGCGGCAGGGAAAAGGAGTCCGCAAGGATCTCATTTTTCGCTTTAAAGGAGTTCTGAATGACCCAGATGATCGGATAAATCGTTGTCAGCGCCCATAAGGAAAGGATCACATAAATGATGATCGTTGACGGTGCAATCCGTTTTTTATGCTTCATACCCACTCCTCCTAATAATCGACTTCTTTAAATACCGCATTGACAATCTTTGACGTCAGAATACCCAGTATTACGATCAAAACCGCGATTGCGGAGCTGTAGCCGATATTTCTTGTATTAAATACCTGGTAATACATATAAGTTCCGGTCAGCCAGGTCTGCCCAAGAGGCATTCCTTTCGGGAACATAACCCATGGAAAGTCAAAAACCTTCAATGCACCGGTAACAGCCAGTACAACGCAGGTACAGATAACATTCCGAAGAAGTGGCAGCGTAATATAGATGATACGCTGGATTTTTGACGCTCCGTCGATTGCCGCCACCTCATAAAGCTCCTGAGAAATATTATTCAGGCCGGTAATCAGAATCACAAAATAAAAGCCCACATACTGCCACATAACCGGCAGCATCATGATCACAAGTGCATGCGCCGGATCTTTCCAGTCCGTAAGAGTTGTCTTTCCCATCATTTCAAGAAGCTGGTTCACCATACCCTTATCGTACAGAAAGATCAGGTTAAACATCAGTCCAAGCGCCGTAGCGGAAATTACAATCGGAAAAAAATAGACGGTTCGGAAGAACTGCGCCCCTTTACTGATATTATCTACCAGAAGCGCAAGAACCAGGGCAATTCCCACCTGACCGAAAATCGTTACCAGCATCATGATCAGCGTATTTTTAAGCGCTGTATGCATCGCCTCATCCGTCAGCATCCTCTGGTAGTTAGCATACCACGGATCATTAAACCCCTTACTTGGCGATCCCAGCCCCGGTATCACCTGAAAGCTGTTTATAATATTTTTAATAAATGGGTAATACAGAAAAACCGCCATAAATAGAAAAGCCGGAATCAAAAAGAAAAATACCGGTTTTTTATTTTTATAAACATTTGCTCCCATTCTTTCACCTCTTCTTCAGAATCCTGAAGAGCCGCCGCAAAAGCGGCGGCTCCCAGTTTTTCTTTTTTCATTCTCTTCTTTGATTCTTTGTATTCTGCTTTATATGCAGCTTTTTTCTTTAATTCTTTGTATTCTGCTTTACATGCAGCTTTCTTTTCTGATTTTTTCTACTCTGCTTTACATACCTTTTATTTCTGCTGTTCTGCGTATGCTTTCAGACCTTCTGCAACCGCATCCTTTGCACTGACCTTACCGGTTACGATATTGGCCATGCCATCAAATGTGGATACACGGCAGTCGCCATTGAATACATCCTGCGCCGCATCGGTAAAGGATGTGGTCTTGGAGGTCATTTCAATTGCAATGGTCTGTAAGGAAGCTACATTTTCAACCTTGGGAGCTTCTTTCAGAGCGGTAGCAGAATGCTGTGCAAATTTACCAACCATCTCATCAGTGGTCATAAATTTTACGAATTCAACTGCTGCTTCTCTCTTTGCATCGTCATCCCATGCTTTTCTTGTGATATAGTAACCGGAAGAAATACCACCGATCAGATCAGTTGCTTTTCTGTCGCTGTCAGCTTTTGCCGGTACGTAAGTAACCGTAAATTTGTCCAGCTTTTTCTGATCTAATGTTGCTGCATCTTCAGGATCCGACTGACATGCTGCTATAATACCGCCTACTTTCCAGGAACCATCGATCAAAAATGCTGCCTTATCTTCTGTAAACATTGCAAATGTTTCAGAATCCTTTGCAGATACCGTGTTCTTAGGGAAATAACCTGCTTCATACAGCGCCTTGATATCTTCCATACCCTGTACCCAGGCAGGTCCGTTGCCTTCTGTTACAGAAGCAGGAATCTGTGTATGCGTAGCAAGTGTTGTGTTGTTGAAAATAGAATATTCCCACCAGTAATGAGGAATCTCACCTAAAGATGCTGCAATCGGTGTGTAGCCGGCTTTTTTAATCTTTTCACAATCCTGTAAGAACTGATCCCATGTATAATCCGCACCGGGAACTGCTACGCCTGCTTTATCCAGAACTGCCTTGTTGCAGAAAAGGCCTTCCCAGTATCCGTTAACGGGAACGACATAATTCTTATCATTTACAAGGTTGCCGGGCAGCTTTCCATCATCCATGTTGCCTGCGTAATCCGGATATTTTTCGCGAATTTCATCAAGCGGAACAACCTTATCCTGTTCGATAAAGGAACTTGCATCTGCTCCTGTAAAGAAGAACAGTACGTCGGGTTCTGAACCTGTTTCAAAATCTGTTGCGACACGTGATTTGAATGTTTTATCTGATGTTGCTGAAGAATCTTTAATTGCAATTCCGGTCTTTTCTGTGAATGCCTTGCAGGCATCCTTATAATTCTTCGCGTTGCCATCTTCACCTGCGAATGTCGTAGTCACGCTGATTGAATCCGCTTTTTTCGGTGCTCCATCCTTTGAGTCGCCTTCATTGCCGGCCTTCTGTCCGCATGCAGCCATCGAGCATACCATTACACCCGCCATTAAAAGAGCCATGATACGTTTTTTCATATTTCGTCCTCCTTTTTTATACACTATGTATATCCATGTCTCTATTATGGCATATTTATTGTGTGAAATGAATAACTGATTCTGCTGTTTGTTGTATTTTTTTGTCCTCATGCACAATTTTTTCTGCTTTCTACACCAGAATCGTCAGGCGTGTTCTGACCTGATTCCGGCCCAGATTCTGAATACAAAGGCCGCAGGAATCTCCATACAGGATTTTCAGACGCTGATTTACATTGGCAATTCCAAGGTTTCCCGACGGCTCCCTGCTGGTATCATACCCCGGTGCAAGCAGCCTTTGTACCCGTTCCTCCTCTTCCTTTGTGATCCCTCCATCATTATAGATTTCCAGATACAGATATCTGCCTTCTCTTCTGCCTTTCAGAATAACTGTTCCGCTTCCGTTTCGAATTGCTCCGTGTTCTACCGCATTTTCAATGATGGGCTGAAGGATGAGACGCGGCACCATACAATCCATGATACTCTCAGGAAGTTCATTTCTGACCACCAGCCGTTTGCCAAGACGCTCCTTTAAAATCCGCAAATAGGCGTTTACGTACTCCATTTCCTCAGAAAGCCGCACCTCAGGCTGTTTTTTCCGGTCAATTGTAGCATCCATCAAAACAGAAAGCGCTTCTATCATCTCCGAAACCTTTTCGTCTCCGTTCATTCTGGCCTCCCAGTTAATGATCTCGAGAGTATTATTCATAAAATGAGGGTTGATATGAGACTGCAGCGCCATGATTCTTGCATCCCGAAGTGCGATCTCCTCCTCATAAATGTGGTCAAACTGATATTTGAGCTGCTCCGACATTTCATTAAAGGCCTCTGTCAGATACATCAGCTCCTCTGTAACAGGAATTTCTTCCATCTGATAGCCCAGATTTCCTTTTTCAATCTCGGCTGCGCCCTTCATCAGCGCCGCAATTGGTCTGGTCAGATATTTCTGCTGAAGCTTCAGGATCAGAAACAGCAGCGGAAGCAGCAGTACCAGCATTCCAAACAGCACAAACCGGTAACCGTAGAGCGGCATGATGGAATCCGCATCCTGAATCCGGAGCATGGTCGTCAGCCGACAGGAATTGCCTTCTCTCACGTCATATAAGCCCAGAACGTTATTTTTCCAGTAATACCCTCGTTTTCCATGGTTTTCACCTCGATGGACATCCTTCCATGTCAGCATTTCTCCCTTTAACGGAAATACCGTATCTTCAATCTGTACCGTGACATCCGTTTTTTCCGCAAGCTTCGTCAGATTGGCAAAGCAGTACTCCGTGTTCAGCCTCAGTACCAGAGTCGCAATTTCGTCAAAAGAACGGTCTACCATGTTCCGAACCAGATAAAGTCTGTCTTTATTTGCATAGAAGGCGGTCCCGGTTCCAAGATTTCGTGCCAGCTCCTTTACATTATCATGATCCTCCTCCTCATAGGTCAGAATATCACGATAAGTGCCTCCCGTGCTTTCATTAAAGGTACTCTGCTTTCCGATATCCGGGCTGTCCCAGAGCCATAAAACAGCATCCTGCACGCAGATTTCATGTCGGTACGTGCGCAGCTGATAATCACAGGTCTGCAAAAGCGTGTATCTGTCCATTTCCTGTTTCCGGTAAAGTTCATAAGCCCGGTTGATATTCCCGTTATAGGTTGCTGATTTGGAAAGCTCAACCGCATAATCCAGCCGTTCCGTGCAGACCTGGCTGTTAAATGACAGCGTGTCCATCTCGGCAGTCATTTTATTGTCAAAATAATCTCCGAACATATAAAATGCCATAATCCCGGCAACCAGTAAAAATGGCAGAAACCAGCAGATCAGCATCAGCCATACCATTCCCATTTTAATTGTCAGCTTTCTTTTTTTCATACTCCCTCTATTGCCGGTCCGCATCGGATAATGTTAAAAATGCTTCATATTGTCCGCAGATTTCCTCTGCTTCCCTCTTACTGTCCATCTCACAGAAAATCCTCAGCAGCGGCTCCGTACCTGAAAATCTGGCGATGACCCAGCCTCCGTCAGCAAAATAAACCTTACATCCATCACGATAGGATATCTTTTCAACAGCCTGCTCAAATTTCGGAAGTTTCTTTTCTTCCAGCAGAAAACGATGAATCTGCGCCTTCCGTTCTGCGGTAAAACGATAGCTTCGTTCTACCATATAAAGAGTTCCATACTGCTTATTAATATCCTCCGCAATTTCCGAAATCCGCTTCCCGGTTACAGCCAGCATTTCCACAAGAAGAGCTGCCGCATATACGCCGTCCTTTCCATTAATATGTCCCTTTACCGTCAGTCCTCCTGAAGATTCTCCCCCGATGATCGCATCGGTTTCCTGCATTTTTGCAGAAATATATTTAAATCCCACAGGAACCTCATAGCATTTTTCTCCAAAGCTTTCTGCTACCCGGTCTAACATATGCGTAGTAGCAATATTTCGTACAACGGGGCCTTTCCAGCCTTTGTATTTAACCAGATAATAATATAGCAGCACCAGAATCCCGTTCGGATGCACAAAATTTCCCTTATCATCGATTACACCGATACGATCCGCATCACCATCGGTTGCCAGTCCGATATCACAGTGATAATCGATCATATGTGTCTGAAGGGCATGAAGGGTATCGCTTGCCGGCGCCGGAAGACGGCCTCCAAACAGGGTATCATGGCGTTCATTAATGATATCCACATCGCATCGTGCCGTAAGCAGAATCGTCTTCAGCGAGGTCTGACTGACGCCAAACATCGGATCCAGCGCAATATGAAGCCCCGCCTCCCTGATCTTCCTCACATCGATCTGTTCCAGAATATTATCCAGATATTCGTTCAGAGGATTTAATTCCATTACCAGTCCCTTCTTTAAAGCCTCCTGATAATCCATCCTTTTTACAGGCTCCTGCTCCAGATTGGCCTCCACCTCCTGAATATAGGCTTCAATCTCCTTCGTCTGCCGCTCATCTGCATCTCTTCCACCCGCTGTAAAAACCTTGATTCCATTATAAATTGCCGGATTGTGGCTCGCCGTTACCATCATCCCGTACGGAAGCTTATGTTTCATCACATAAAACATAATCGTCGGTGTCGGTACCGAGCGGTTCACAAAAAACACCCTGATCTGCTCCGCTGCAAATACTTCACATGACCAGTAAATCGTTTCCTTTGATAAAAAACGCCTGTCATACCCCATAACGATTCCCTGATCTGCCACGCCTTCTTTTTTCATCTTCTTTGCCATCGCAGCCGCAAGGATCTGAATATTCCGTCTTGTAAATTCATCCCCTATAATAGCCCGCCAGCCGCCTGTTCCAAATTGTATCATACTGAAATCCCCCATTTTTCTCTTCTGCTGCTGTCACAACGCATCCGCCCCTGACTTTATCGTGCTTCTGCTCCTGCCACAACGCATCCGCCCCTGACTTTATCGTACTCCTGCTGTTGCCACAACGCATCGCCCCTGGCATAACGCGCATCGCATCTTCGCCTGCTGTTACCCCATGATGACCTTGATGCGATGGCTGCTGCCTGCTTCAAAAGCCGGGATTGTCTCTGCCTTCTGTCCATCCACCTGAATTTCCTTTACCCCTTTCATGATATGACCGGGATTTTCCACCGTAATTTCATAGCGCGCTTCCCGCCAGATCCGTGATACCGTAAACCCATCCCATTCTCCGGGAATACAGGGATCGATCTCCAGTCTGTCAAATCCGGGGCGAATCCCCAGCATATAATGGGTTGCCGCAAAATATGCCCAGCCGCCGCTTCCTGTCATAAACGGATGTCTGGCTCTTCCATATGCGCTGTGGTCTTTTCCCATAATAAACTGACAGTACGAGTACGGTTCCGCCTCTCTGATCTCAATTTTATCATTCTGAAGGCAGGGACACAATGCATTATAAAATTTCATAGCTTTATCCCCTCTGCCCAGCACACATTCCGCTGCCCACGCCCAGGGATTCGGATGACTGAAAACAGATGCATTTTCCTTCAGTCCCGGATATACTCTTGTAACAAATCCGATATCTTCATCCGGCTTTGTATACGCAGGTCCGTTTAACATAATGCCATAGGGAGTATAGAGATATTTCTCCACACTGTCCATCGCCAGCTTTCCCTTTTCAAAAGGCGCTGCGCCGGAAAGCACCGCCCATGCGTTGGATTCCAGATGGATCTTTCCTTCCTCATCCTTTGAGGTACCAATGCGTTTTCCGTTCCTGGTAACACCGCGGATATACCATTCTTCATCCCAGAGCTTTTCTTCGCAGACTGCCATCACCCGTTTCAGAACATTTTCATATTTTTCCAGATTTTCACGATCTCCACGGTATTCTGCAAGCTCCAGAAAAGCTTTCAGCGCCCGAACATGCAGGAATGTTACCAGCGCACTTTCACCTCCGCCCAGATTCAGGCAGTCATTCCAGTCTGCCCGCAGACCTTTGCAGATTCCGTTTTTTCCAACCTCTCTGGCTGAAAAATCCAGAATTTTCATCATATGCTCATAGACGCTGCCCTCTCCGCCATCCGCATAGGTAATGATTTCATCAATAAAAGACATTTCCCCCGTTTCTCTGATATATTCTATAATAGAAGGAATCAGCCAGAGCGCATCATCCGAACAGGCGTCCTCAATTCCATGAATCATATCCGAGGCCTTCGGCATAGGCACTACTGTAGGGGACTTAAACGGTTTTGCTTCATGATCCGGATCGAACCACTCAGGCTGGAACAAATGCAGTCCATAGCCCTCGCTGACCAGTCCCCTCAATAATTCCACGATCCTCTGTCTGCATTTTCCCGGATTAGAATGAGGAACCGTCATGGAATCCTGCGCCGTATCGCGGTATCCCAGTCCCGTTCTTCCGCCAACTTCGATAAAAGAAGCAAAACGCGAAAACATAATATTGATCTCCGCCTGATACAGATTCCAGGTGTTGATCATGGTATTCATTGCCTCATTAGGCGTATGAATCTGAAGCCTGGCAAACTTATCCTCCCAAAAGTTCTTTAAATCGCTGTAAATTGCATCCGCCGCACCCGGCTGTCTGTATTTTTCCCGCATCCGCCTTCCGGCTTCCCGGTTTCCCTCTCCCAGGATAAACAAAAGACGCACCTTTTCTCCGGGAGCAAGCACAAGATCCTTTTTCAGAGAACCGCAATGATTATTTCCCAATTCATGACTTCCCCGGCAAATGCCCTTCTCAACTGCCTCGGGGTTGCTTTCCGTGCGATAGCGCCCGATAAAGGTATCTCTCAGACAGTCAAATCCATCCGGTTCAAAATCAGATGTAAAATACTGATATCCAAATTCCTCATAAAACAGGTCATGCTCAATAATACCGTCCTCATAAGAAGAACCCGCCGCATACATGCTCATCTGGAAATTCTGGTTATCCATGGCAATATGATGGAATGAAAACTCACAGTAAGAAAATACGCTTAAACTTCTCTCCCGCGTATCCTGATTTTCAATCGTCACATCCCAGATTTCAGCGGTATCATTTATCGGAATGACAAGGGTCTGAGCCGCTTTTATATGATCGTACTCACATTCAAAGGTCGTATAAGACATTCCATGACGACACACATATCTGGCCTGACAAAGAGGTTTTCCCACCGGCTGCCAGGACACCGACCAGTAATCTGCATTTTCATTATCCCGGATGTACACATAATGTCCCGGACGATCCATCGGAACACCATTCGGCCGAAATCTTGTAATCCTGTGATATTCCGGAGACTTATAAAACAGATATCCACCCGCCGTATGATTAATAACCGCTGCCATGTCCTTTACCCCAAGATAATTCGTCCAGGACACAGGCAGATCGACCCGATCTATCACGTACTCTCTTTTTTCATTATCAAAATAACCGTATTTCATCCAGATACCTCCCGCATCTCTTTTTATTGATATTATACCTTATTTTCAAACATGGAAGGTATTGCTTATTCTGGTAATATTTGTCCGGATTTGTCCTCACTCCCCGCACCATCTTTCTGCCTCATCCAATCAGTACCACCCGTAAAACGGGTGGTTTGCTCTGAGGCTATAAGCCTTTGACACTAGAGCGTGTTTGAAAATTAAAAGTTGCACAAAACTTATGTTTTTACTCTCT
>JAUNPP010000246.1 GCA_030536685.1 Lachnospiraceae bacterium | reverse complement strand
TGAAGTGCGGCGTATGTATGGAAAAATGTAAGAAAGACGCTGTTTACAAGAAATAGAAGGAGACATATCGCATGATTAATTTAACAATTAATGGGATTAAAGTAGAGGTTGAACCTGGTTCTACGATTCTGCAGGCAGCAGAAAAGGCAGGAGTGGAAATTCCTACATTATGTTATATAAAAGATCTGTTCCCGGAAGCATCCTGCCGTATGTGTATGGTAGAGATCGAAGGCATGCCCAAGCTTGTAACAGCATGTTCATTCCCGGCTGCAGAAGGCAATGTAGTATACACGGAAAGTGAAAGAGTAGTAGCAGCCCGCAAAGGTATTCTGGAACTGTTATTATCCAATCACAAGACAAAATGCTTCTCATGCAGAGCGAACGGCGAGTGTAAACTGCAGGATCTGTGCTTTAAGTACGGAGTGGAAACTTCTTCTTTTGAAGGGGAAAGAATTGAAAAGCCCATCGACGACAGCAATCCGTATTTTACATATGATCCGAACCTGTGTATCATGTGTCACCGCTGCGTAAATACCTGCCATAAGCTGGTAGGAGTTGGTGCGATCGATACAACAAAGCGTGGATTTAATGCGACGATCAGTACTGCATTTGGTGTGGACTGGAGCACAACAAACTGTGAAAACTGCTGTAACTGTGTTCAGGCATGTCCTGTTGGCGCGTTAACCATGAAGAGACATGACGATTACAGAGCATGGGAAGTAGAGAGACAGGAAGCAACCTGCCCTCTTTGCCCGAAGGGATGTAAGATCAATCTGCTCGTTAAGAAGGGCAAAATCGTAGACGTAGAGTCAGCAGGCGATATCATTTGCGTAAGAGGACGTAACATGAAGCTCGCTGCAGATTTTATTATCGATTTTATGAACAATCAGAAGAAATAAATCCGGTTAGAACACGGATATGAATCAGCGAACAGCTGCTGACGGCATCGGATGTTGTCAGCAGCTGTCTTGCCCAGACAGGCACCTAAAGAAAAATAGCAGGGTTTTATTGATAAAACCTATATATAAACAATTTTTGTGAAAAATATTGATAAATGAATTGAAAAATGCTATCATACAGTCAGAATGACTGATGCATTGTATGGGGATACAGAAAAGATATATATAAACTGTTGTTTTAATATAAATAAAAAACGAAAAAACTATAAAAACTTTGAAAAACAGCGAAAAAACAGACAATAATCAACTATAAATTAGTTAACCTGCAATATGACGAATCTCCGCTTTTACAGATGGAGATTTGCAGGATGGAAAAGGAAAACTATATCCGAGCTTTATCGAAGGGGTAAAGCCGATAGGGTACTGACCGCTATAATTCAGTGCCTTCCCCTGTGTCAGGAGCTGTCTGGTGTGTTTTTCTGATACAGCCTGTTGATTTTGATTTCGGAAGGTTTGAACGGAAGCGTTTGAATCAGAAAATCGAAACGGGCATTCTGTTCAGGGAAAGATCAGCAGTGACCGCACGATGTAAAGGATTTAGTATAAATCAATCAAAGAGGAGGTAAAAAAGATGAGTGCTGAGAAGTCAACGATTCCTTTTAATGGCACGAAGGAGCAGGAAGAACAGCTCTTAAAAGTCATTGCAGCCCATAAAGGGCAAAAGGGCGCACTTATGCCTGTGCTTCAGCAGGCTCAGGAAATCTACGGATATCTGCCAATCGAGGTACAGCAGATCATTTCGGATGAGATGCAGATTCCGATGAGTAAGATTTTCGGTGTTGTAACGTTCTACTCATTTTATTCACTGCAGCCGAAGGGCAAATACAAAGTTTCTGTATGCCTTGGTACTGCATGTTACGTAAAGGGATCAGGACAGGTATATGAGAAGCTGCAGCAGGTACTGGGAATTGGCGGCGGCGAATGTACGCCGGACGGCAAGTTCTCACTGGAAGCATGCCGCTGCGTAGGCGCGTGCGGACTTGCACCTGTTATGATGATCAATGACGATGTCCATGGACGTTTAACACCGGACAGCGTAGAGGGAATCCTGGCAAAATACGAATAAAAGGGGGTATGACGGATGATTAAGACGATTGATGAATTAAGAGCAGTCAGCAGCCAGA
>JAUNPP010000245.1 GCA_030536685.1 Lachnospiraceae bacterium | reverse complement strand
TGGATTTCTTTTTCTGTTTTTTACTAACGCTCTTTTTGTTTATAAACAGTAACTCTCTCTTTTTGTTTATTTGACATATCCTCTAACTGCTTTTATACTGATATTAATACTGTCAGACGAGGTGATTTTTATGATTTTTGCAGATTATTTTCCCATGTGGGACCAGCTGACTCCTGCACAGCAGGAACAGCTTTCCGGCGCAGCTGTGAAGCGAAGCGTGAAAAAGGACGTTATCCTGCATAACGGCTCCATGGACTGCCTTGGACTTGTACTCATCTGTTCCGGTCAGCTGCGGGCATATATTTTTTCCGATGAGGGACGGGAGATTACCATGTACCGCCTGTTTGAACGGGATATCTGTCTGTTTTCCGCCTCCTGCATTATGCAGAGTATCCAATTTGATATTACGATCGAAGCGGAAAAAGATTCTGAGGTCTGGATCATCCCGCCTGATATTTATAAGAAGCTTATGACAGAATCAGCGCCTCTTGCTAATTATACCAACGAGATTATGGCCAGCCGCTTTTCCGAAGTGGTATGGCTGATCGAGCAGATCATGTGGAAAAGCTTCGACAAACGCCTCGCTGCATTTCTTTTGGAAGAAAGTGCGCTTGAACAGACAAAAATCCTCAAGATCACCCATGAAAAGATTGCCAGCCATATGGGAACCGCCCGCGAAGTTGTAACAAGGATGCTCCGCCATTTTCAAAGTGACGGACTGGTTCGATTGTCACGCGGGACAATCGAGCTTCTCGATCCCCAAAAGCTGGAAAATACAGTTTAATCAGAAAACGGGGCAAACCCCAAAGCTGATCAGGCTAAAAAACCGTTTAAAAGGAAGTCTGCTCGTTTATCAGGGCAGCATTGCCAGAATCTGAGCTTTCGGCAGCGCACCTACAGACTGGTTCACAATTTTACCATCCTTTACCACTACCAGCGTCGGGATACTCATAACCTGAAATGATGCCGCAAGCTCCTGCTCTTCATCTACATTGATCTTACCGACTTTAATATCTGCACGTTCCTCTGCGATTTCATCTACAACCGGACTTACCATTCTGCAGGGGCCGCACCAGCTTGCCCAAAAGTCCAGTAATACAGGCTTTTCACTTTTCATAACTTCCTGCTCAAAATTTTCCTTTGTAATCTTTAAAACTGACATATTTTTTACCTCCAATACGTTAAGCATGTTTTATCCGGCAGGATTGCAGAGCGGCTCAGATGTATTATCTCAGCGCAGCTGACGAACCGCTCGCAATAAGAATACCGATGATATTTTTGAATATACCACATTGCAGAAGCTTCTTCTGTGATATTGTCACCAAAATCAATTCCTCTATTCATGACCGCAGCCCGATGCGGGCCTCAGGTAAAGCACAGAATCAAACAAAGCCCATACTGTCAATTTTATCCTGTCACTTTCCTCCTGTTGCTTTTATCCTACTACTTTTATCCTATTGCTTTCCTCCTGTTGCTTTTATCCTATCACTTTCATCAGACTTTAAAACGATCATACGCTTTATAACAATCCAGGCATAAAAATTCACCATTTTCCACTTTCACCATGCTCTCTGCTACAGGTTCCTTACAACAGCTGCAGGTTACCGTATTGAAAATACGTGCCCGTTCAGGTACTTCAAGCTTTGTTTCCTTCACCTGAAACATTTTGTTTGCTTCACAGGTCTGATAATAGTTAAAAGATTCCTCTCTTGACATGTTTCCCGGCTTCGGATTTAATACAAGACGCACCGAGCTGCCCGTCTTTCTGTTGTAAACCGAAAATGCCTGCTTTCCAGTCATGTGAAACAATAAATTACCTTTTCCGACACTGCATCCAAGAAGTACCTGGATTCCATCGACACCACACGCATCATTTTCAGAAATGCAAACCACATCCTCATCCTCCGGATTTTCAATATCCAGAAGCTCCATCGCATATAATGCGGCGCGGTATCCGATTGTCAGTCCCGGGCAGGAATGACCGTGAAAGGCTACACATTTTTCATATAATTCTTTATTGGTTTCCATAAATTTCCTCCCTATCTGGTTTTAAACCGTTTATTCAGCAGCTGTATTTTAATCTCTGTATTTATCAGCTGCATTTAGTCTC
>JAUNPP010000244.1 GCA_030536685.1 Lachnospiraceae bacterium | reverse complement strand
ATAGTCTAATTATATAAATTGATATCTTTTGATATCGTGTGTCCAAACGTAAGATACCCCGGAACCGCAAGGTTTCCGGGGTTTTTCTGTGGCTAGAGAAATCGCGGAAAGGTTCTACATTTTTTGATAAGGTGATAGAGTTTTAATGTAAGCGTCAAATCGCTCGCCTAGATTAATTAGAGTTTTTGTGGCAAACTTAAAAAAATGCAAAAAACTATTAGTTTTTTTAAGGAGGCCACTTACCATGGATCAAATAACACACACAGTCCGGTACTCTATGTGGAAAGACATACTGTTTCAATGTCAGAACAGACCGGATGGAATGTCAGCAAAACAATGGCTGAAAGAAAATCAGGTTAGCGAAAAATCTTATTATTACTGGCAGCGGAAATTCCGAAATGAGCTCTTCGAAAAACAAAGCATCGCTTTACCGGCGCTGCAATCATCCTCGAATTGTACAGACATATCTTTTGCTGAAATGCCAATGCCAACAGAAAGAAGGGCTGTTGATGATCAGCCTAGCGAAATAATACGTGCATCTGCAGTTATTAAAACGGGAGCTTTGACAATAGCAGTTTCAAATGATATATCGGATACTCTCTTGTCAAAAATCCTACAGGAGGTTTGTCATGCTTGAGGATGCTGCCGGTATCCGCCGCGTAGTCCTGGCCTGTGGTACCGTTGATTTACGAAAAGGGATTGACGGGCTGGCCATGATCATAGGTGATAAATACCAGCAGAATCCATTCGAAAAAGGAACTTTATTTCTCTTCTGCGGAAAACGTTCCGACCGCCTAAAAGGACTGTTATGGATGGGAACGGGCTTCTTACTTCTTTATAAAAGATTTGAAGATGGAAGAATGTCCTGGCCACGGACAACACAGGAAGCTGCTGAACTGACGGAAGAACAATTCAACTATCTGATGCTGGGTTTAAATCCCCTGGATCCGAAGATCAAAGATGTCGATCCTAAAAGAATCTATTGACCATTGTGCAAAACAGAGAAATTTTTTGGTTCTGTTTTCAATGATATATATGGTCTGTGTGGTGGGTTTATAGCACCGGCAGAACCCCTCTGGAGTGTCATATCCACTTTACAGAAGGGGAAAATGAACCTTGAAAACTCTATATTTCCTTACTGCATATGAAGGTTTTACACTGTTCTGTCCATAGGCATTTTGACGGAACCTGCTATATAACAGACTCGCCAGTTCTAATACTTTATTGTATAATAGAATACAGTAAAGTGAAGGAGCGTTCAGATGAGTCAGAAACATACACTTGATAAACTGAATAGTATGAATCGTGAAGAACTGATTACGGTCATCTTGACGATGCAGGGACAGCTTGATGCATTAAATGAAAATATTGAAAAGCTCATTGAACAGGTGCGGACTGCCAATCAGAATCGTTTTGGACGCAGTACAGAAACTCTGAAGTCTATAGATGGACAGCTGTCTTTTTTTGATGAAGCAGATGCCATCTATAATGAAAATGCAGCTGAACCAGATGCAGATGAACTACTTCCGGTAAAGCCGCGCAAAAAGAAAACAAAAGGCCAGCGGGACATTGATCTTAAAGATTTCCCGGAAGAGGTGCTCCCTCCCCATGCTGTTTCAGAGGAAGCGTTAGATGCTTTTTACGGAAAGGGAAACTGGAAACGTATGCCGGATGAAACATACAAGCGTCTGCGCCATGAGCCGGAATCCTGGACTGTAGAAATCCATACAGTCGAAGTTTATGTTGGTACCGATGGATACCATCAGGATGAATTTCTTCGCGGGGACAGGCCGAAAGATATATTCCCTAATAGTATCGTCACGCCATCTCTGCTTGCTTCCATTTTGAATGTGAAGTATGTGAATTCTTCACCGCTTTACCGGATTGAACAGGAATTCCAGCGTAATGGGGTAAACATTTCCAGACAGACAATGGCAAACTGGATTATTAACAGCTCTGATCGTTATTTCGCTGCACTTGTGGAACGAATGAAGCAGGAGCTGCTTAAACTTCCAGTTACACAATCAGATGAGACGCCTACGCAGGTAATTCATGATAATCGCAGTCCCGGGAGTAAAAGTTATATGTGGGTACACCGATCCGGTGAATTTTTTAA